>NZ_SOHF01000020.1:0-156008 GCF_004404045.1 Cryobacterium sp. Hh11
GGCCAGGCGGCACGCCCGACCGGTTTCGGTCAGCGCCCAGGCGCCTTCCAGCGCCCCGGCGCTGCCCCGGGTGGAGCCGGCGCCGCACGCCCCGGATTCACTCGCCCCGGAGCTCCTGCCGGAGCCCCCGGCTTCGGCCCGCCCCGCCCTGCCGGTGGAGGAGGCGGAGCCGGTCGCGGTCGCGGCCCGGGCGGTGGCACCGCTGGTGCCTTCGGTCGCGGTGGCGGCAAGAACAAGGCGCGCAAGTCGAAGCGTACGAAGAGAGCAGAGTTCGAGCTGCGCGAGGCCCCGTCGCTGGGTGGAGTATCCGTACCCCGCGGCGACGGTGGCACCGTTGTTCGTCTGCGCCGCGGAGCATCCATTACGGACTTCGCCGACAAGATTGACGCGAGCCCCGGAAACCTCGTTACCGTGCTATTCCACCTCGGTGAAATGGCCACGGCAACGGAGTCCCTCGACGAGGCCACGTTCGATGTACTCGGCAGCGAACTCGGCTACAAGATTCAGATGGTCTCGCCCGATGACGAAGACCGTGAGCTGCTGCTCGCGTTCGATATCGACATCGATCAGGAACTCGAAGACGAAACCGACGAGGACCTTGCGATTCGTCCTCCCGTCGTCACCGTCATGGGCCACGTCGACCACGGTAAGACCGCGCTGCTTGACGCGATCCGTAACGCCAAGGTTGCCGAGGGCGAGGCCGGTGGTATCACGCAGCACATCGGTGCTTACCAGATCATCACCGAGCACGAGGGCATCGACCGTGCCATGACCTTCATTGACACACCGGGCCACGAGGCGTTCACCGCCATGCGTGCTCGTGGTGCGCAGGTCACCGACATCGCGATCCTCGTGGTTGCCGCCGACGACGGCATCATGCCGCAGACGATTGAGGCGCTCAACCACGCTCAGGCCGCCAACGTGCCGATCGTGGTTGCAGTGAACAAGATCGACAAGCCAGGCGCCAACCCACAGAAGGTGCGTCAGCAGCTGACCGAATTCGGCCTCGTCGCCGAAGAGTACGGCGGAGACGTCATGTTCGTGGACGTGTCGGCCAAGAACAAGACCGGTATCAAGGAAATTCTTGACGCCGTGCTCCTGGTCGCCGATGCCGCACTCGACATGCGCTCCAACCCGAACAAGGACGCCCGCGGTGTCGCCATTGAGGCTCGCCTGGACAAGGGCCGCGGCGCGGTGGCAACCGTGCTCATCCAGTCCGGAACGCTGCACGTCGGAGACTCCATCGTCGCCGGAACGGCCTACGGCCGCGTTCGTGCGATGGCCGACGAAAACGGCGTTGCCGTTCTCGCCGCCACGCCGTCCCGCGCGGTCCAGGTGCAGGGTCTGTCGAGCGTTCCCCGCGCCGGCGACACCTTCCTCGTCATCGAGGAAGACCGCACCGCCCGTCAGATCGCCGAGAAGCGTGAAGCCGCCGAGCGCAACGCACTGCTGGCCAAGGCCCGCAAGCGCATCAGCCTCGAAGACTTCACCCGTGCGCTCGAAGAGGGCAAGGTCGAGTCGCTCAACCTCATCATCAAGGGTGACGTCTCCGGTGCCGTTGAGGCCCTGGAAGAGTCGCTCCTCAAGATCGAGGTCGACGATTCGGTTCAGCTGCGCATCATCCACCGTGGTGTCGGTGCGGTCACGGAGAGCGACGTCAACCTCGCTACCGTCGACAACGCCATCATTATCGGGTTCAACGTTCGCCCGGACACGAAGGCCCGCGAGCGTGCTGCTCGCGAAGGCGTCGACGTGCGCTTCTACTCCGTCATCTACTCCGCGCTCGAGGACATCGAGAGTTCCCTCAAGGGAATGCTCAAGCCCGAGTACGAAGAGATCCAGAGTGGTATCGCCGAAATTCGCGAGGTCTTCAGCTCGTCGAAGTTCGGAAACGTCGCCGGTGTCATCGTGCGAAGCGGTACCATCACCCGAAATGCCAAGGCTCGCGTTATCCGCGAGGGCATCGTGGTGGGGGACAACCTGGGCATCGAGTCGCTGCGCCGCTTCAAGGACGATGTCACCGAGGTCCGTACGGACTTCGAGTGTGGTATCGGACTGGGCAAGTTCAACGACATCCGAATTGGCGATGAGATCGAGACCATCGAAATGAAGGAGAAGCCGCGCGTCTAGCGTTGGTTTGGGGGTCGGGCTTCTCGCGAAGCCCGACTTCTGCATTGGGTCGGTCTTTTCATTGAGACCCGACCGTGGGTCGGGTCTCCGCAAATTTCCCCTTGAAAAGGAAAGAGAGCGGGGACCCCTACCCCGATTCCCTTTTCAAGGGGAAATTTGCTCCGACCCTCAGTTGGGTGCGCGGCATCCGTTTAATAAGATGTTGAAAACACAGAATGATCCGGCGCTTCGGCGCCGGCAAACAAGGAGTAGTGCAATGGCAGATCCGGAACGCGCCAGAAAGATGGCGGACCGCATTAAGGTCATCATCGCCAAGCGGCTGGAACGCGGCTTGCGCGACCCGAGGCTCGGGTTTGTGACCATCACAGACGTGAAGGTCACCGGGGATCTGCAGCACGCCTCGGTGTTTTACACCGTCTATGGTTCGATCGAAGAACGCACGGACAGTGCAGCCGCACTCAAGGCCGCCACCGGCCTGATGCGCAGCGAGGTCGGCAAGAACATCACCGCGAGGCTCACCCCGTCGATCGAGTTCATCGCCGACGGTATTCCGGAGAACGCAGCGTTGATCGATGATCTGTTGCGTGAGGCGCACGATCGCGACACCGCGACCGAGGACAGCAAGGGCACGGCGACCTATGCCGGCGACGCTGACCCGTACAAGAAGCCGCGCGACTACGACCTCGAAGACGACGAGGCGGACGACGTATCGGCTGACTCCGACGACTCCGACGCTGCGAGCACCGCGAAGCACTAGCGCCACCTTCGACCGGGCCCGGGCCCGGTCAGTTTAAGGCGGCGGGTTTACGGTGCTGGTGCTGGTGCTGGTGCTGGTGCTGGTGCTGGTGGGGCGGCAGGGTGCGGCTAGTGAATGGCGGGGGCGCGCTGGTAGCGCGCGAAACGGTAGGGCAGGCCGGTGCTGGAGTGGAGCCATCCGCTGGCTGGATTGGTGTTTACACGGGTCCAGTCGGGCGTAAGCGCTGGGGCGAGGGTATCGCCGGCGAACTGTTCGTCTATCTCGGTCAGCTCGAGGGTGTCGGCGTGCGGGAGGGCGAGGCGAAAGATCTCGGCGCCGCCGATCACCCAGACCGGCCCAGCGGCAATCACGATTGCGTCGTCGAAGCTGTGCACAACGGATGCCCCGGGCGCGGCCCAGCCCCGTTGGCGCGTGATCACGACGTTGTGGCGGCCCGGCAGGGGACGGAAGCGTTCGGGAATCGAGTCCCAGGTGAGCCGACCCATGATGACGACACCGCCATCGGTGATCGCACGAAAATGGGCGAGGTCCTCGGGCAGGTGCCAGGGGAGGCGGCCGTCGAAACCGATCACATCATTGCGGCTTTGCGCCCAGATCAGACCGATGCTCATGACATCCCGTCGGGCAGGGTGTAACCGTCGGGGGAGTCGACCGCCAGGCCGTCGGCCACGAGGCTGTGCAGCGCGCGCTGCAACTGGGCCGCCTCTGGCCAGAGCGAGGCAATCTCGGCTTCCGTTACGGCGCGGTGGGTGGAGCGCAGCTCGGCCATGATCAGGCCGCGTACCTGCCGGTCGCTGCCCGCGAACTTCTTCTGCACGGTCTTGCGCGTTCCGGTGAACTCGGGGTAGCCGGCGGCGCGCCAGGCACAGTCGTCCCGAATCGGGCAGATATCGCAGTGCGGGCTGCGGCTGGTGCA
This sequence comes from Cryobacterium sp. Hh11, assembly GCF_004404045.1. Taxonomy (NCBI): domain Bacteria; kingdom Bacillati; phylum Actinomycetota; class Actinomycetes; order Micrococcales; family Microbacteriaceae; genus Cryobacterium; species Cryobacterium sp. Hh11. The sequence goes on from NZ_SOHF01000020.1 coordinate 3,804, forward strand.
GACGACCGCGCCGAGCTCCATGATCGCTGCGTTGAACAGGGCGGCTTCGAGCGCGCTGCCCGGCAGCAGGGCACCCATCGCCTCGAGGTCACGGCCGCGGCTGGGCGGTGCCGGTTCTCCAGCGCCCGCGACGGCGCGGGCAATCACCCGCCGGGTGTTGGCATCGACGACCGGATGCCGGTGGCCATACGCGAACGCTGCCACCGCACGCGCGGTGTAGTCCCCGATCCCGGTCAGGGCGAGCAGCGCATCGATGTCGGAGGGGACGACGCCGCCGTGTTGCTCGGTGATCTGCACGGCTGCAGCGTGGAGCCACAGGGCGCGCCGCGGGTACCCGAGGCTGGACCAGGCGCGCACCGCTTCGCTCGGCGGCACCGCGGCGAGGTCCGCGGGTGTCGGCCACCGCGCGAGCCACTCCTGCAGCCGGGGAATGACCCGCTTCACCGGGGTCTGCTGCAGCATGAATTCGCTCACCAGAATGCCCCAGGCGCCGAATCCCTCGCGGCGCCAGGGCAGGTCGCGGGCGTTGGCCAGGAACCAGGCGTTGAGCGTGGTGCTGACATCAGAGGTCCTGCTGCCGGCCACCGCGCCCGGAGCGGCCGCACGAGCGGCGTTGTCTCCGGTGCCGGCAACTGTTGCGACGGGCACACCGGGCGCGTCCTGCGGCGCAGCGGGATCATTCGAGGGCGCGATGTTCATCCGTTCTAATCTAGGCTCGTTTCATGAAGCTGGTTTCCACACCCCGGATCGAATTTCTACGCACCCTGGCCGCCGAGATTCTGCACAATTACGGCCGAGGTCGTACGATCATTGCCGTCGACGGCAGCGAGATCGACGGCAGCGAGAAAGCCGGCCGCGTTGGCTTCGCCGACGACCTCGCGGCGGTGTTCCGCGAGAGCGAACACCCCACGTTTAGAGCCAGCCTGCGCAATTTTCAGCACTCACGCGCCGAGCAACAGCGACTCGGCGGAGACGGCCTCGATGTTTCCGAGCGGTTGTACCGGGTCGGGTACGACTACTCGGCGCTGCGCCGCGTACTGGTCGAACCCTTTCGCCTGGGTGGCAGTACCGGGTTCGTCACCGAGGAATTCGACCCCGACCGCGATGCCTGGATTCAACCGACCTGGCAGACCGCCCCGGCTGACGCCATTCTCATCGTCGACGGAGCCTACAGCAACCGACCGGAATTGCACGGGCTGTGGCTGTTCAGCGTGCTGCTTGAATCGGAGCCAGGGAGCGACTCCGACCGGCAGTACCTCGCCGATGTGCGCCCGCGGGACCTGGTTTCGGCGGTCGTCGACAATACCGACGCCACCCTTCCGCGGCGGGTCTTGACCGACCGCTGCTAGTGGCTGGTGGCGGTGAACTGATCGAACCGGGCCATGACTTGCGCCGGTTTCAGGAATTCCCGGCTGATCTCCACCTCGTGCACCAGCGCGGTCAGGAGCGCGTTGACCGGTGCCGGTCGTCCGGCCAGTTCGGCCTGGCGCACGACAGCGCCATTGAGGTGGTCGATTTCGGTCAGGTGGGCCCGCTTGATGCTCTGCAGGGTCGACCCCAGATTGGCGACCGGACCCATTTTTGCGCTCATGCGCAGCGGCAGGGTCTGTCCGAGAGCCACCGGCAGCCGCGCGAACACGCGCAGGCTGCGATCGCTCATCCCCTGCAATGACCCAAAGGTGACGTGGCGGGCCATCCCCACCTGCACGGTCTCCTGCATGCTCTCGGTCAGGATTCGGCGCAGCGGTGCATCGGCGATGACCGCCTGCACGCTCAGCCCGGTGATGGCCGGCAGGGCGTTGAGCATGTTCACCACCAGCTTGGTCCACTGGGCGCCCACGAAGTCTTCGGCGGCGAAGGTGGGGAACGCCTCGTCCAGCACCGCCTGCCAGTGCTGGGTGGCAGCATCCGCTTTGCCGTTGCCGCGACCGAGGTAGCTTGATGCTGCGGTGGTCACCCGCACGCGGCCCGGCCCGATGTAGTGCGCGGCAATGAGGGTGAGCAGGCCGAAGCATTCCGAGTTGGGCAGCAGATCCTGGGCGATTCGCACCCCGTCCAGCCCGTTCTGCACGACGATCACCGGTGAGCCGTCGAGCAGCTCGGCATTCTCGGCGATGGCGGCCGCGGCATCCTGCGCTTTCGTGCAGATGAGGGTCAGATCCGGCGTTTCGGTCAGAATCTCCCGCACCAACACGCGGCATTGCGCATCCCCGTAACCTCCGGTGAGTCGGATTCCGTTCTCTCGAATCAGCGACCTGGCGACTTCGCGGGCGGTGATGGTGAGATCGTGGCCGGCCCGCGCGAGCAGGGTCGCGAAGAGTCCGCCCAGGGCGCCGGCGCCGATCACAGCAATTCGCATAGCCCCAGCCTAGATCGCGTTTCGGGCGGGAGCGTTCCACGCTGGTACCCTCATGGAGTGACTAGCGGCCTCCTCCTCATTGACAAGGCGCAGGGCTGGACCAGCCATGACGCTGTCGCCCGAACCCGGCGCCTGGCCGGGACCCGCAAGGTCGGCCACGCCGGCACCCTCGATCCGATGGCCACCGGCCTGCTCGTGCTCGGCATCGACAGCTCGACCCGGCTGCTCACCTTCATCGTCGGGCAGGGCAAGGAATACCTTGCGACCATTCGTCTGGGGCAGTCCACCACGACCGATGACGCCGAGGGCGATGTACTCACTCGCGCACCGGGCGAACAGGTCGCCGCGATCACCGCCGAAGCAGTCATCGCGGGTATTGACAACCTCACCGGCGATATCAGCCAGCAGCCGAGTGCCGTCAGCGCTATCAAGGTCGATGGGAAACGGGCTTACGCCCGGGTGCGTGCCGGCGAAGACGTGCAGCTGCCGCCCCGACCGGTCACGGTGAGCGGTTTCGACCTGCTCACGAGCACGCCTGGCGACGGTTTTCTCGACCTCGAGGTGCGGGTGGAGTGCAGCTCCGGTACCTATATTCGTGCCCTCGCCCGTGACCTCGGTGTGGCACTCGGCGTCGGCGGCCACCTCACCGTGCTGCGCCGCACGAGAATCGGCCCGTTCTGCATCGAGAACGCGGCCACGCTCGAGCAGGTCGATGTCGTCGCCAACCTCATTTCTCCAGCGGATGCCGCCACCCGGCTGCTGGCGCGCCTCGACCTGTCCGCAGAGCAAGCCATCGACCTCGGTCATGGAAAACGCATCACCGTGGAGAAAGACGCCACCCGCACCGGTCCGGTCGCCGCCATTGCGCCGGACGGGCGCCTGGTCGGATTGGTCGAGTATCGCGGCGACCAGGCCAAGTCGCTGCTGAACTTTCCGCCAGATCTCCCGACCGCCACCGAACCGGAACAGAGCTCATGATCGAATGGTTTACCTGGCTGCAGCTCGGCATCGCCGTGCCCGGCGGAGTGCTCTGTGTCATCCTCGGCCTGCTCGGCCGCAAACCCACCGACCTCACCATGGGCGCGGCCGCCCTCGTCGAGCTGCTGCTCATCGTGCAGCTCGCTGCCGCGATCGCAGCGCCACTGGCCGGCAACGACGCCACCGGTAGTCTGCTCGAGTTCTACACCTACCTGGTCAGTGCCATTGCGCTGCCGGTCGCGGCCGGATTCTGGGCGCTGGTCGAACGCAGCCGCTGGAGCACCGTCATTCTCGGCGTGACCTGCCTGTCGGTCGCGGTCATGCTCTACCGCATGAACCAGATCTGGAACGTGCAGGGGAGCTGACCCGGTTCCGGTAGCCCCGCGGAAGCTGCAATAATTATCGAGCAATGAAAACAGAGCGATGACAGAATCCCCAACCGAGAAGCCCGCCGCCGCCGAGCGGGTGAGCGGCATCGGTCGACTCCTCATCGCCGTCTACGGCGTGCTGGCCCTCGCCGCCACCGGCCGCTCCTTCGTACAAATCGTGCGGGCTTTCGATGAAGCCCCGCTCGCGTATTCCTTGTCTGCTCTCGCCGCGGTGGTCTATATCGTGGCCACGGTGGCCCTGATGCGGCGCAGCATCCGCTGGTATCGCATCGCCTGGATCACGATCAGCTTTGAACTGCTGGGCGTACTCGTCGTCGGTACCCTGAGTCTGGTTGATCCGGCGCTGTTCGAGCACGCGACCGTCTGGTCGATCTACGGCAGCGGATACCTCTTCATTCCCCTCGTGCTGCCCCTGCTGGGCATGTGGTGGCTCTCCCGCCACCGCGTCGCGTCGGTGAGCGAGGGTCGCGCATGAAGATTCTGAACGGCGTCGAGTCCGTGCCGAGCGACTGGCCCGACTCGGCCGTGAGCATCGGCAAGTTCGACGGCGTCCATGCCGGACATCGGGCGGTCATCACCGAGCTCCAGACCGTCGCCGAGCGCGAACAGCTGGCGGCCGTCGTCGTGACGTTCGACCGGCATCCGCTCGCCCTGCTCTCGCCGCAAAACTGCCCGAGCCCGCTGGTGAGCGCGGAGCAGAAACTCAACCTGATCGCCGGGACCGGGATCGACGCGACCCTGCTGCTCGAGTTCAACCACGCCCTGTCCAGCCTTCCGCCGCGCGAGTTCATCGAAAACATTCTGGTCACCGCCCTGCACGCCCGTTTCGTGCTCGTCGGTCGTGACTTTCGGTTCGGAGCCAAGGGGGCAGGCGACGTCGCCCTGCTGAGGCAACTCGGCCTCGAATTCGGCTACACCGTCGGACTGATCGACGATGTGAAACCAGACGGGGAACGCCGGGTCTCGTCCACCTGGATTCGCGAATTGCTCGGCGCCGGCGCGGTGCGCGACGCCGGAGACCTGCTCGGGCATCTGCCGACCGTGCGCGGCATGGTGGTGCACGGCGCAGCCCGCGGTCGCGAACTGGGCTTTCCCACCGCGAACCTGTCCACCGATTCCGAGGGTCTGATTCCGGCCGATGGCGTCTATGCCGGTTGGCTGACGGATGCCGGTGCTCGCTACCCGGCGGCGATTTCGGTTGGCAACAATCCCACCTTCGACGGGGTGGCGCAGAAGCAGGTCGAGGCCTACGTACTCGATGAGACCGAGCTGGACCTGTACGACCGTGTGGTCGACGTCGCGTTCGTTGAGCGGATTCGCGGCATGGTCGCCTACGCCGGCATCGACCCGCTGATCGAGCAGATTCGCGACGACGTGGCACGGGTGCGCACGATTCTGGGCCCGTAATTCCGGCCCTGGTTTAGTCCAGTTGGAGCCGGTTACCGACGGCGAACCAGGCGGTCGCGCCAAACACCGGGGCGAGCAGCACCGCCAGGACCCAGTTGGTGCGCTTGGTCGGACACAGGTGTGCGGCCCGCCCGATCTGCACCATGGCGACGAGGGAGAGCGTGAGCACGACCAGCCCAGTGAACACTGCCACCATGATGCCTGCCCAGTCGTGACCGCCGATGTTCTCCATGCCCCGAACCATACCAAACAGTATGTTTATAGTTTCGCACAATGGGGTAACGGTATCTGGGCACTGGCACGCGAGGCCTAGCCCCAAAAGGGGGTGCCGTCAAGGCCCTCGGGGGGAGTCGATGCGGGTCGTTGCCCCCGGGTATTCTGGAAACTCGCGCATTTTCCGGGGGATCCAATGTCACAACAAGTACGAGCGATCGAAACGCGCGCCGCGATCATTCGCGGTGCAGCAGCGGCTTTTGAGCAGCGCGGTTACGGGAGCACGTCCCTGGCCCAGGTCAGCGGTGCGGCTGGCGTCACCAAGGGGGCCTTGTACTTTCACTTCGATTCGAAGGAAGCCCTCGCCGTCGCCATAATCGACGCGCAGCACGCGGCGTCGGCGGCGGCCGGGCAGAAGCTCCTCGATGACAACTATCCCGGTTTGCACGCCCTCGTCTCGATGTCCTACGAGCTCGCCCGGCAGCTCCGCGACGACCTCGTTGTGAGCGCCGGCATCCGTTTAACCATCGAAGCGGTGAATTTTTCCACCCCGGTGGCCGGTCCGTACCTTGACTGGATGGTCGCCTGCGAGGAATTCCTCCGCCGGGGGATCGCCTCCGGCGACGTCAACCCAAAGCTGGACGTCAGCGCGGCCGCGCATTTCTGCACCGCGGCCTTCACCGGCGTGCAGGTCGTCTCCGACGTATTGACCAAGCGGGCCGACATTGACCAGCGCCTCACCGAAATGTGGGCCATGCTGCTGCCTGCCCTCGTCGCTCCCGGCCGCTGGGAGGACCTGAAAGACCTACCGGAGCGCATCCGGCGGGAGCGCGTGGGGCTGTAGCCGTCGCATCCGCTCGGCTGAACCTCGCCCCTAGACTGACCGAGTGACTACCGCAACCCCCAGCCCTCTCTGGCCGGGACGCGGCCTGGCCCTGCTGGGCATCATTCTGGTCGCGGCCAATCTCCGCAACGCGGTGACCGCCCTCTCGCCCATCGTCGCCGAGATCAACGTCGATATTCCGCTCGGAGTGGTAGCTCTCGGCGTGCTCGGCATGCTTCCGCCGGTCTGCTTTGCCGTGTTCGGTATCTTCACCCCCATGATCACCCGCCGCCATGGCCTCGAACTGCCCCTCGTGCTCGCTCTCCTGGCGATTCTGGTCGGTCATTTCACTCGCGGGTCATCCGGCTCGATCACCATGCTCATTATCGGCAGTGTCATCGCCTTCGCCGGCCTCGGCGTTGGCAATGTGCTCCTGCCGCCGCTGGTCAAGAAGTACTTTCCGGACCGGATCGGCCTCGTCACGTCCCTTTATGCCACAGTGATGTCGCTGAGCACCCTCGTTCCTCCGCTCATCGCCGTTCCGGTAGCGGATGCCGCGGGCTGGCGAATCTCGCTCGGCATGTGGATGCTGCTGGCTCTGCTGGCGCTGGTGCCGTGGATCACGATGCTCCTCCGGCACCGCACCGAGCAATCGCCGAGCCCCGTGGTCGATGAGGCCGATGCGGCCATTCTCGGTCGACTGTGGCGATCCTCGATCGCCTGGGCCATCGCCGGCGTGTTCGCGACCTCGTCGCTCAACGCCTACGCCATGTTCGCCTGGCTGCCGCAGCTCCTCGTCGATACCGCGCGGGTAACTCCGGGCGAGGCGGGGACGCTTCTCGCGGTCTACGCCGGCATGGGAATCCCGTGCGCCCTGATCATTCCGATCCTCACCGCCCGCCTGAAAAATATCGGCCCGCTCGTCTACGTGGGCGTATTCGCGTTCGTAATCGGCGATCTGGGGCTACTGTTCCTGCCGGCGACCCTGACCTGGCTCTGGGTGTCGCTCGCCGGCCTGGGACCCATGTTTTTCCCGCTGGCTCTCGTGCTCATTAATCTGCGCACCCGCACCCACGCCGGTGCGGTCGCGCTCAGCAGCTTCGTGCAGGGCATCGGTTACACCCTCGGTGCCTTGGGCCCGCTGGTTTTCGGCCTGTTGCACGAACTGAGCGGTGGGTGGACCTGGCCGCTGGTCTTCCTCCTCGTAACGGCGCTCGTCGTGCTCGTCGCTGGAGCGGTGATCGGTCGACCGCACATGCTCGAAGACGACCTGGCACGCTCCCGCTGAGCCAGCCGGCTACGGCACCAATTCCCCGCGGTGAATCAGCGCTGCGGCGCCGATCAGCGGGCCGTCGCCCGAGAGGGTCGAGTGCACCACGCGCACCCGGGTGGCGTAGGCGAATTGCACGCGTTCCAGGATCGCTGCGCGAGCGAAATCCAGCAGGTCGGGGGTGACATTCGAGAAGCCACCACCGATGGCGACCACGTCGAGGTCGAGCAGCGTCGCTGCCGAGGCGATCGCCTGGCCGAGGGCCCGGCCGCTGCGCTCTACGGCCAGAATCGCGATCGGGTCGGCGGCCGCGTAGGCTGCCGCCAGGTCCTCGCCGGACTCGCCGGTGAAGCCCTGAGATCTGGCCCAAGCGACGGTTTTCGGCCCGGAGGCGATCGCCTCGATGCAGCCGGTGCCGCCGCAGGCGCAGGCATCCAAGAAGCCGCCGACCTCGATGTGGCCGATATGACCGGCATTTCCGGTGGGACCGGACACCGTGACGCCGCCGAGAATCAGGCCGCCGCCGACACCGGTCGACACGATCATGCCCATCAGGTTGTCGACTCCGCGGCCCGCGCCCACCCAGTGTTCGGCCAGGGTGATGCACAGGCCGTCCATGCGCAGCCGCACATCCAGACCGGGAACCAGCTCGGCCACGAGCTCCTGGAGCCCGAACTCGCGCCACACCGGCAGATTGAGCGGCGATACCGCCCCCGAGTTCAGGTGAATCGGCCCGGCACAGCCAATGCCGACGCCGATCAGCGGATAGCCCGGCGGCACGCTCGCGAGGGTTGCCAGAATGACAGTTCTGACAGCGGATGCGAGCTGCTCACTGGTCGCGCTGGCCCCGGTCGGCGCGCGGTGCCGACTGCTTGGAAGCACCGTACCCCGGTCGTCCACGAGTGCAGCTTCGACCTTGGTTCCTCCAACGTCAACGGCGAGAACGTACTCGAGGGCTTCATTGGCGCGCATGCTCTGATCGTATGGGATGGGTTCGCTCAACGTGCCCAGCGGAGGCTCCTGCTCAAAAGAGCAAGATCGTCTACAGCTGTTGATTCGCGCGTCGGGCCCACGTAGGCTGAGCTCAACCGATTGGACCGCGAACCGTATATGAGCGACACCGACGAACTCCTCTCCATCCGCGCGGCCGAGCTGTACTACGAGGAAAACCAGACCCAGGATGAGATCGGCGTGATTCTGCGCCTCACCCGCTGGAAGGTCGGCCGGCTGCTCGCGAGCGCTAAGGCGAACGGCTTCATCCGCATCGAAATCGTGCACCCGCGCGCCCGCCGGCTGCCGATCGAACGACGGCTGCGCGAATCGACCGGCCTGACCGATGCCATCGTGGTGTCCTCCGCCGGGGTGTCGAGCGACGCCGAGCTGCAGTCGCGCACCGCACAGGCCGCCGCCGACTATCTCACGAGCCTCCGCCCGATTCCGCGCACCCTCGGCATCAGCTGGGGTCGCACCCTGCACGACGTGTCCCTGCACCTCAAACAGGGCTGGGCGCCGGGGGTGAACGTGGTGCAGATCAACGGCGGCGTCAGCCTGAATCAGCGCACCGGCACCGCAGCATCCACTGCGGTGACCATCGCGCACAAGGCCGACGGCTCGGCCACCCTGCTGCCGAGCCCCGCCATCTTCGAACGTCTCGAAACCAAACAGGCGATGGAAGCCGACCGCACGGTTGCCGGGGTGCTCGCCCTGGCTCGCAACGCCCAGGCCTACGTCTTCAGTGCGGGGCAGGCGGATGCGAATTCCGCCCTGGTCGACAGCGGCTACCTGACGGTCGCCCAGATCGACGACCTCGTGGCGCGCGGCGCCGTCGGCGACGTCGTCGGCCGCTACATCGACCACAACGGCCGAATCGTCGACCCCGAACTCAACGAACGCACGGTCGGCATCCAACTCGACCAGTTGCGCCGCGCTCCGCTCACCATCGCCGTCATCTCCGGACGCTCCAAACACGCCATCGCCCGCGCCGTCGTGCGCAACGGGCTGTGCACCGTTCTGGTGACCGACGAAGACACCGCGAATGCCCTCCTCCAAGACTGAACATCTGTGACCCATAACACCAGTGCCACCGCACAGCACGTATATGCCCAGAAGGACACCCCATGACCAGTAGCCCCTTGGCCACCTACCAACCCGATCAGCGCGCCGCCGCGTTGATCGGCGGGGAGGCCACCGACGCCAACCTGCGCCGGTACCTGCACGGCATCCCCGGAATCGACGCCGTCGGCCTCGAAGCCCGCGCCGCCGACCTCGGCACCCGCTCGATCAAGACCAGCTCCAAGCGCTGGGCGATCGACACCATCATCGGACTGATCGACCTCACCACCCTCGAGGGCGCCGATACCCCCGGCAAGGTGCGTTCACTCGTCGCCAAGGCGCTGGTACCCGACCCGGGCGACCCCGGCTGCCCGCGCGTCGCCGCGGTCTGCGTCTACGGCGACATGGTCGGCACGGCCGTCACCGCGCTCGGCTCCGCCCGAGCCGCCGGCGGCACCGAGAGAGCCGGTGTTCAGCGGGTACATGTGGCCGCCGTCGCCACCGCTTTCCCCAGCGGCCGCGCCTCGCTCGCCATCAAACTCGCCGATGTGCGCGACTCGGTCGCCGCCGGCGCCGACGAAATCGACATGGTCATCGACCGTGGCGCCTTTCTGGCCGGCCGCTTCGGCCAGGTCTACGACGAGATCGTCGCGGTGAAAGACGCCTGCCGCCGCGCCGACGGATCGGTGGCCCACCTCAAGGTGATCCTCGAGACCGGCGAGCTGAACACCTACGACAACGTGCGCCGCGCCTCCTGGCTGGCCATTCTGGCCGGCGGCGACTTCATAAAGACCTCCACCGGCAAGGTCGCCCCGGCCGCAACGCTGCCGGTGACGCTGTCCATGCTCGAGGTCGTGCGTGACTGGCACCGCCTCACCGGCGTGCGCATCGGCGTGAAGCCGGCCGGCGGCATCCGCACCTCGAAGGACGCCATCAAGTACCTCGTGACCGTCGCCGAAACGGTGGGGGAGGAGTGGCTCGTGCCGCACCTGTTCCGCTTCGGTGCCTCGAGCCTGCTGAACGACGTGCTGTTGCAGCGCCAGAAGATGACGACCGGGCACTACTCCGGCCCCGACTACGTGACGATTGATTAGGAACGACCATGAAATTTCTTGACTACGCTCCGGCCCCCGAGTCGCAGGCACTGCTGGGCCTCAAAACCGACTATGGCCTGTTCATCAACGGTGACTTCACGGCCGGCCGCGGCACCCCGTTTCAGACCATCAACCCGGCCACCGAACAGCAGATCGCCATGATCGCGACCGCCAACGAAGCGGATGTCGACGCCGCCGTCTCGGCCGCCCGGCACGCCTACGACGGGGTCTGGTCCCGCCTGTCCGGCAGCGACCGGGGCAAGTACCTGTTTCGCATCGCCCGCCTGGTGCAGGAACGCGCCCGCGAACTCGCCGTCGCCGAAACCCTCGACAACGGCAAGCCGATCAAAGAGACCCGCGACGTCGACATTCCCCTCGTCGCCGCCTGGTTCTTCTACTACGCCGGCTGGGCCGACAAGCTCGATCACGCCGGAGTAGGCCCGAACCCGGCCTCGCTCGGCGTTGCCGCCCAGGTCATCCCGTGGAACTTTCCGCTCATGATGCTCGCCTGGAAGATCGCCCCCGCCCTCGCCGCGGGTAACACCGTCGTGCTCAAGCCCGCCGAAACCACCTCGCTGACCGCGCTGTTGTTCGCCGAGATTCTGCAGCAGGCCGACCTGCCCGCCGGTGTCGTGAACATCATCACCGGTGATGGCAGCACCGGGCAGACGCTGGTCAACCACCCCGGCGTCAACAAGGTCGCCTTCACCGGGTCGACCTCGGTCGGGCGGGCCATCGCCCGTTCGGTCGCCGGAACCGACAAGAAGCTCAGCCTCGAGCTCGGCGGGAAGGGCGCCAACATCGTCTTCGATGACGCCCCGATCGACCAGGCGGTCGAGGGCATCGTGCGCGGCATCTTCTTCAACCAGGGCCATGTCTGCTGCGCCGGCAGTCGCCTGCTCGTACAGGAGAGCATCCACGACGACGTCATCGACCGGCTCAAGCGCCGCATGCAAACGCTGCGCCTGGGCGACCCGCTCGACAAGAACACCGACATCGGCGCCATCAACAGTGCAGAGCAGCTCGCCCGCATTCGCGAACTGTCCGAGCTGGGTCAGCAGGAGGGCGCCGAACGCTGGAGCGCCGACTGCGTCATCCCCGAGAACGGCTTCTGGTTCGCGCCGACCATCTTCACCAACGTGTCGACCAGTCACCGCATCGCCCGTGACGAGATCTTCGGCCCGGTGCTCTCGGTGCTCACCTTCCGCACCCCGGCCGAGGCCATCGCCAAGGCGAACAACACCCCGTACGGTCTCTCCGCCGGAATTTGGAGTGACAAGGGCAGCCGCATCCTGGCCGTCGCCGACAAGCTACGCGCCGGCGTGATCTGGGCGAACACCTTCAACCAGTTCGATCCGTCGAGCCCGTTCGGCGGCTACAAGGAGAGCGGCTACGGCCGTGAGGGCGGCCGCCACGGCCTCGCTGCCTATCTCAAGCCCGCCGTGCGCACCGGCTCGCGGTCCGCCGCCGCCGTTGTGCAGCAGAGTCCCGCCACCGCATCCGCCAGCAAGAAGTCAGCATCTGCAAAGAAGGCCGCCAAGTGAACCGCCTCACCATCCCCAAGACCTACAAGCTGTACATCGGCGGCAAGTTTCCGCGCAGCGAATCTGGCCGCGTCTATGAGGTGCTCTCGCACAAGGGCGAGTTTCTGGCCAACGCAGCGAAGGGCAGCCGCAAGGATGCCCGCGACGCGGTCGTTGCCGCTCGCAGCGCCCTCGGCGGCTGGGCCGGCGCCACGGCCTACAACCGCGGCCAGGTGCTGTACCGCATCGCCGAACTGCTCGAGGGCCGTCGGGCCCAGTTCATCGACGAGATCATGAGCAGCGAGGGCGTCAATGCCGCAGTGGCGAGCGCCCAGGTCGACGAAGCCATCGACCGCTGGGTCTGGTACGCCGGCTGGGCCGACAAGTACGTGCAGGTTGCCGGCAACGCCAACCCGGTCTCCGGCCCGTTCTTCAACCTCTCGGTGCCCGAACCCACCGGCGTCGTGGCGATCATCGCGCCGCAGGGCACCGAATCGCTCCTCGGACTGGTCAGCGCTATCGCCCCGGCCCTCGTCGCTGGGAACACCGTCGTCGTCGTCGCCAACGAGACTGCGCCGCTGTCTGCGATCAGCCTCGGCGAGGTGCTCGCCACGAGTGATGTGCCTGGTGGAGTGGTCAACATCGTGACCGGTTCGCCAGCTGAGATCGCGCCCTGGCTGGCCAGCCACGCCGATGTCAACGCCCTCGACCTCGTCGGAGCCGGCGACCTGGATTGGGTCGAGCTGCAGATCAGCGCCGCCGACACGCTCAAGCGGGTGCTCCCGCCCGAGACGGGAGCGGATGCCGCAGCACCGGCGTTGTCCCGCATCCTTGCCTTCACCGAGCTGAAGACGGTCTGGCACACCAAAGCTATTCTCTGATTCGGTTCCGGGGCACTCAGCGGGGGGTCACGTGGACGGGATAAACTCCGCCTCATGACCTCACGCAGAGCACTTGTCACCGGTGCGACCGGTTACATCGGCGGACGCCTCGTACCCAAACTCCTCGAAGCCGGCTTCACGGTGCGCGTGCTCGTGCGCACCCCGTCGAAGCTGCGTGATGTGCCCTGGTCTGACCAGGTGGAAATCGTGCAGGGCGACCTCGGCGACGCCAAATCGGTGCAGTCCGCCTGCGCCGATATTGACGTGTTCTACTACCTCGTGCACTCGATGGGTGCGGCCGGTGATTTCGAGAAGACTGAGCACATCGCAGCCGAAAACGTTGCCAAGGCCGCCGCTGCAGCGCAGGTGTCGCGCATCGTCTACCTTGGCGGGTTGCATCCAGACACACAGACGCTCTCGGCCCATCTGCGCTCCCGCATGGAGGTCGGCCGCATCCTGCTCGACAGCGGTGTACCGACCACGGCCTTCCAGGCCGGCGTCGTTATCGGCTCCGGCTCGACCTCGTTCGAGATGATCCGTCACCTCACCGACGTGCTTCCCTGCATGCCGGCGCCCAAGTGGGTGCGTAACCGTATCCAGCCGATCGCCGTGCGCGATGTGCTCTACTACCTGCAGGCGGCGGCTGATCTGCCCAGTGAGGTGAACCGTACCTTCGACATCGGCGGCCCCGACGTGCTGCGCTACGACCAGATGATGAACGGCTACGCCCTCGAGGCCGGCCTCAAACATCGGGCGATTATCGCCCTGCCGGTGCTCACCCCGTGGCTGGCCTCACAATGGGTGAACCTGGTCACACCGATTCCGCGCAACCTTGCCATTCCCATCATCGCGTCGCTGCAGTATGACTGCGTCGTGCACGAGAGCGACATCGATCAGTACATTCCGCAGCCGGACGGCGGCCTCACCGGCTACCGGCGGGCCGTGCGCCTCGCGCTGGGCCGCATGCGTGACGGAGACGTGGAGACCAGCTGGCGCAACTCCTCGATCGAGGGCGCTTCCAGTAACCCGCTGCCGAGCGACCCGAACTGGGCCGGCCACGCCGTTTACACCGACCTGCGGGAGAAAACCACCCCGGCCGATCCGGCAGCGCTCTGGCGAGTCATCGAAAGCATCGGAGGTGAGAACGGCTGGTATTCCTTCCCGCTGGCCTGGGCCGTGCGCGGCCTGATGGACAAGGCCGTCGGCGGTGTGGGCCTGCGCCGCGGCCGCCGCAATCCCGACCACCTGCAAACCGGCGAGGTGCTCGATTTCTGGCGGGTGGAGCAGATCGACCACGGCAGCTTTCTGCGGTTGCGCGCCGAAATGCGCTTACCAGGTCGGGCCTGGCTCGAAATGAGCGTCATACCAACGGATGCCGGCGGCTCGCTCTACCGCCAGCGCGCGGTCTTCTTTCCCCGCGGGCTCGGTGGACGGTTGTACTGGGCGTCGATCTTCCCGTTCCACGGCATCATCTTCGAGGGCATGGCGACCCGCATCACGGCGACGGCCGCGGCCGAACGCGTGGCGCAAGAGGAGGCCTAGGAGCGGCTTTCCCTGGCGGTGGTTTCTCGCTCCCACCACGACTGATCCGGCGGGTAGATGTGTCGATAAATCGTGCGTATACTCTGGGAATTCTGGCGACTCGGCCCGGTTCGGGGCATGATGGGTAACAGATAGGAGGCCTACTATGACAGTTTCACTCGCCTTTCTGGGCGACGGCCTCACCGCGAATGGTCAGTGGGAAGAGTGGTTTCCCGAGTACGTGGTGCACAATCTCGCTGCCAGCGGTAATACCACCGATGAGATTATTTCACAGCTTGATCAGGTGATTGAGTTGCGGCCCGACGCCATTGTGATCGGGGTCGGCACCAACGATCTCGGCTGGCGCAAATCCGACGAATATGTCGTGCGCAACCTCGAAACCATCCTGCACACGCTGCGCCGTGCCCTGCCGGAGACCCGCATCATGGTGCAATCGGTGCTGCCGCGCGACCGGGACTTCGCCGGCACCATCCGCTCGATCAACCGGCACGTCTGGCAGTACGCCCCCACCCAGCACGTGCAATATCTCGACCTGTGGCCGGCCCTGGCCCTGCCAGACGGTGAACTCGACCCGACCTTCGGCATCGACCGGCTGCACCTGAACGAGGCCGGCTATGCCGCGTGGCTGGCCGAGTTGCGGCCGGGGCTGGAGATGCTGTTCGAGCGACCGCCGTCGACGACGTCGATTCCGATTCAGCACGCCTGAACTGTTCGGGACTGACCCGCGCTGCGGGCGGCTCAGTACGGCTCGGTAGAGTGGACTCATGCTTCGATCGGTTCGCCCCGCACGTGTCCTGACCCTCGGCGGGATGGTCGTCGGTGCCGGCGCTAAGGCGATGGCCGCACAATGCATCAGCTTCGCCGTGCGCGGTAACGTGCGCATTCTCGATGCCGACGACAAAAAGAATCACTTTCTGCTGGAATTCGTGCACGCCGACGGCGTCGATGAGACCGAAAGCCGCATTCTCAGCAAACTTTTTCCCGGCTTGCGGCCCGGCGAGCAGCGCGACCTGAAGAAGAAGAGCGTTTCGCTCAGTAAGGCCCTGCAGAAGGAACGGCTGGCGACCCGCGCCGAATCGCTGCGGCTGGGCGTCAGGAAAAAGCAAAACGATGGGCTGCGGGTGTGGCTGTTCCTGCTGGCCAGCGTGAGCGCCCTGGCCGCCGGACTGGCGAGTCTCGGGGCCGTCATCACCGTCGTGGGCGGTTTCTGGCCGCTGCTGTTCATCGTGCTGGGCATCACCACCGCGGTGGTCACCTTCGTTTGTGCCGGAAATCTGCGACCGCTCACCGACAGCGGCGCTGAACTGCGTGACTATTTGAAAGGCGTCAAGTTGTATATAGGTCTTGCCGAAGCCGATCGACTTCGTGTTCTGCAGAGTCCGGAGGGGGCCGTGCGATCGGTCTACCAACCGGAGAACGGTCGTCCCGATCTGACCAGAACCACCACAGCGGATGCCCCCTCCGTTCAGATCGTGAAACTCTACGAGCGCGGACTGCCGCTGGCCATACTGTTCGGCCAGGAGAAGGAAAGGTCGAAGGTACTGGGCGGGTATTACGGGGAGAGCGGCACCCAGCCCGACTGGTATCTGGGAACGGGAATGTTCCAGGCCGAGCTGTTCGCCGGTGCTATCAGCAGCTTCTCGGCGTCCTCTGCCGCGTCGTGGTCGGGCAGTGCCACCAGCTCGTCGACCGCGGGCGGCCGTGGCGGCGGGTTCTCCGGCGGCGGCGGGGGCGTCTGATGGGCACGCCAGTCGAACCGACCTTCACCCGCTCTGCCCTCGCACCGGGTCTGCTGGGGGCGATCGCCCTGCTCGCCGGCCTAGCCCTGCTGGACAGCGAGAGCTTCATCATCATCCGCTACGCCGTCAGCATCCTCGCGCTCATTATCTGCGTCTTCGTGCTGCAGGCGCGGTCCTGGTACTGGCTGATCGGCCTCGCGCCGATGGCGATTCTGTGGAACCCTGTCGTGATTCTCGACCTCAGCGGTCAGGGCTGGGTCTCGGCCCAGTTCATCGCCGCGATCATTTTCATCGCCGTCGGCCTGCGCACCAAGGTGCCGGTTCGCAAGAATTGAACGGGGGCGTAGACTACTAGCGCGTTGAGAGAACCGGGTCAGGTCTCTACTGTGCGCTCGCTGGCGATGGCCGTACTCGTTGAATCAGTACCTGTAGAGGCGCGTGATTCGACGGCACCACCGCTGCGACAGCATCCGCTTGACCGCGAGTTTTGTGTGAAGATCGCGACCCGTGCTGTGTTTCGTGAATCGTTTGTTCCTGAGAACTCATCAGAACGATTGGCGGGCTGCAGCGTTCCGGCAACACCTGGATGCCGTGACCGGCTCGCGTGGACGGATACAGCCGGTACCCGTACCGTGCTGCTTTTGAGTGGAGAACAATGGCTTATACCCGCACCGATGCCTCGGGCAGCCGGAACAACCTCGGCCGCGGCGGTGTCACCCGCAATCGGGCCCACCCGCGTTCGCGTGACGACGACGCGCCGATCATCCCGATTCTCGCCCGCAAGGTGCGCGAGGTCGAGGCGAAGGCGCAGTCCGGTACCAAGCTCGGGCCGACCAACCGCACCAAGTATCAGGTCATTGCCCTGCTCATGCGCGAGGAACGCGCCAGGGTCAAGGGCGATAAGGAGCTCTCCGACGCCAATCGGGCCGAGCTGCTCAAACGCCTCGACGGCATTGCCCAGATTCTGGCCAAGACCGCGGCTCGCGATACCAGCCTGATCACCCTGCTCGAACCCGATGCCGGCGTCTCCACCGTCGCGCAGCGTTTTCGCCGGGACTGGCTGCTTGAATCCGGTGCCGAACTGAGTCCGGACGAACTCATCATCACCCGCGAACCCGAAGCCAAACCGGTCGTGCTGCAGAACCAGGTCGTCCCGCAGTCGGTCAAGGCCCGGCAGCTGGCCAACCCGTTCCTCGCCCCCGACTTCAGTGCAGCAGCCCAGCCGATCGTGCACCCGCGCCGGCTGGCCAATTGGGAACTGCTCGGTCCCCTGTTCAAATCGTTCGAGTACGGTTCGGGCGGCCAGGCCGCCAGCATGGACATGCCGGAAGCCCCCAGGCTTGACCGACTGTCGCCGAACGGTATGGAGCTCATGCGGCACCAGGCCCGGTTCATCGAGAGCGCTCGTCTGGGCCACCGCAGCTATCTGCTCGCCGATGAGCCGGGCCTCGGCAAGACGGCGCAGAGCCTGCTGGCAGCATCCGTTGCCAACGCCTACCCGCTGCTGGCCATCGTGCCCAACGTCGTCAAAATGAACTGGGCCCGTGAAGTGGAAATGTGGACGCCGAACCGGCGTGCCACCGTCATCCACGGCGATGGTGACAGCCTGGACGCCTTCGCCGATGTGGTCGTCGTCAACTACGACGTGCTCGACCGGCACCTGGCCTGGCTGGGCACCCTCGGCTTCAAGGGCATGGTCGTCGACGAGGCCCACTTTATTAAGAACCTCGCCTCCCAGCGCTCCAAGCACGTACTCTCGCTGGCCGACCAGATTCGCCGCCGTACCCCGGGCGGCAACCCGCTGCTGATGGCCCTGACCGGAACGCCCCTGATCAACGACGTCGACGACTTTCGGGCCATCTGGCAGTTCCTCGGCTGGATCGACGGCGACAAGCCGGCCCCCGCACTGCTGAAACGCCTGGAAGAGACGGGCCTCACGCCCGCCGACATGGGTTTTTACAAGGAAGCTCGCGCCGCCGTGATCGACATGGGCATTGTGCGTCGCCGCAAGATCGACGTCGCCGCCGACCTGCCGGCCAAGCGCATCGCCGACCTCCCGGTCGAGCTCGATGACGACCTCGGCCGCTCCATCCGTCAGTCCGAACGGGAACTCGGTGCCCGGCTGGTCATCCGGTACCGCGCACTCGTCGCGGCGCGGCACACCGGCTCTGGCGGCCCGGCCGTTCCCGATGAGGACCAGCGGAATGCTTACATTCGCGCCGTCGCGCACGCCGAACTCGAAGATTCCAAGGGCCAGAGCACTGGTGAAAACGTATTCACGATGGTGCGCAAAATCGGTCAGGCCAAAGCTGGTCTCGCAGCCGACTACGCGGCCCAGCTGGCCCGGTCGGTCGGTAAGGTCGTGTTCTTCGCCAAGCACATCGATGTCATGGACACCGCTGAGGAGATCTTCGCCAAGCGTGACCTGAAAACGGTGTCGCTGCGCGGCGACCAGAGCGCGCTTGCCCGGCAGGCAGCGATCGACTCCTTCAACAACGACCCCGACGTTGCGATCGCGGTCTGTTCCCTCACCGCGGCCGGCGTCGGCGTCAACCTCCAGGCCGCGTCGAACGTTGTGCTGGCCGAGCTGAGCTGGACCGCAGCCGAGCAGACCCAGGCCATCGACCGGGTGCACCGCATCGGGCAGGATGAGCCGGTCACCGCTTGGCGCATTATCGCCGCGCACACCATCGACGCCCGCATTGCCGACTTGATCGGAAGCAAGCAGGGCCTGGCGGCTCGGGCACTGGATGGTTCGCAGGAAGAGTACGCCGCGGCCGATTCGGTGCAGGAGAGTGCTCTGATCTACCTGCTCACCCAGGCCCTCGACGGAAAACTATAAGGCCCTGCGCGACTGACCGGGCCGGATGCGATTTGAGCCATGCCCGGTCAGGCAGCATGATTGTCAAGCGTGCATCGTTGATGCGCTTGTTCTGACATTGATTGGTGGCGCGCGTTGCGTCATGATCAATCGACCGGATTCGCCCAGCTACCAAGATCGGCCAGCAATGAAGATCGGCATCCTTACCAGCGGCGGCGACTGCCCCGGACTCAACGCGGTCATTCGCGGCGCTGTGCTCAAGGGCGTGCGCACGCACGATTTCGAGTTCGTCGGAATTCGCAACGGGTGGCGCGGCCTGGTGCAGAGCGAATTCATGCCGCTCGACCGGCACAGCGTTCGCGGGCTCTCTCGCCAGGGCGGCACCATTTTGGGTAGTTCCCGTACGAACCCGTTCGAGGGTGAGAACGGCGGACCGGAGAACATCCAGCGCACGCTCGATGAGAACGGCATCGACGCCGTGATCGCCATCGGTGGAGAGGGCACGCTCACCGCCGCGCATCGCCTGACCGAGGCCGGCCTCAATATCGTCGGCGTGCCCAAGACCATCGACAACGACCTCGAAGCCACCGACTATTCCTTCGGCTTCAACACGGCCGTCGAAATCGCCACCGAAGCCATCGACCGGCTGCGCACCACCGCCGAATCCCACGGCCGCTGCATGGTGGTCGAGGTGATGGGACGCCACGTCGGGTGGATCGCCCTGCACTCCGGCATGGCCGGCGGCGCCCACGCCATCCTCATCCCAGAACAGCCGAAGTCGATCGAACAGATTTGCAACTGGGTCGAGCACGTGCGCGACCGCGGCCGGGCCCCCGTCATCGTGGTCTCCGAGGGCTTCCTGCTCTCCGGAATGGAGGAGGCGCACTCCACCAAGGGGCTGGACGCCTTCAGCCGTCCCCGCCTCGGCGGAATCAGTGAGGTCATCGCGCCGCTGATCGAAGAACGTACCGGCATCGAGAGCCGAGCGACCGTGCTCGGTCACACCCAGCGCGGCGGCGCCCCCTCGGCATACGACCGCGTGCTCGCCACCCGACTCGGCATGGCCGCCGTCGACGCGATCCACAATTCGCAGTGGGGCTCGATGGTGTCACTGCGCGGCACCGAGATCGTCGTCGTGAGCATCGCCGCCGCCACCATCGGTCTCAAGCGCGTCTCACCGGCCCGCTACGACGAGGCCGCCGTACTGTTCGGTTAGCCGCGCGGGCTCGCGCAGGGCGGGCAGGCCTGGTCAGGTCAGGTCAGGTCAGGTCAGGTCAGGTCAGGTCAGGCGAGTTTGGCCTGAACCTGTGCCAGCGACGGATTCGTCGCTGCTGAGCCGTCGGGGTACAAAATCGTCGGCACGGTTTGGTTGCCGTTGTTGAGGCTCATGACGAGCTCCGACGTGCCGTCAACCCGTTCGATATTCACCTCGGTGTAGCCGATTCCGACGCTGTCGAGCTGTTTCTTCAATCGTTTGCAGTAACCACACCAGTCGGTCGTGAACATGGTGATGGTTCCGGTAGCTGGTAAAAAGTCCATGTTCGGAGCTTATCCGAGCTGCCTCCCAACCAGCTCCACGTGCCTTCTGTTCAACAAGCATTAAGATGAGGCAATGACTTTGCCCCAGGTATGCGTGTGCTATCTCACTCGACTATCTCCCGAAGGCAACCGACAGGTCCTGCTGGGGCGCAAGAAGAAAGGCCTCGGCATGGGAAACATCGTCGGGCTGGGTGGCAAGCTCGAAAGCGGCGAAACCGCGGTGGATGCTGCGGTGCGCGAAATCGAGGAGGAGTCGTCTCTCGTGGTGGCGGCATCCGCTCTTACCGAACTGGGGCTGCTCACCTACCTGTTTCCCCACCGCGAGGAGTGGAGCCAGGAGTCGACCGTCTTCGTCTGCGACCAGTGGTCGGGAACACCGCGGGAATCCAACGAGCTGAACCCCCTCTGGTTCGACGTGGCGACCCTGCCGGTCGATGAGATGTGGGACGACGCCCGCCATTGGCTGCCCGGTGTTCTCAATGGTGTGTCCGTACGCGCCACCTTCACCTTCGGCGCCGACCTGGAGAGCGTGGTGTCCCGTGCCTGATTTCAGCCTCATTATCGTGCTGGTCATCGCCCTGGCCCTCATCTTCGACTTCACCAACGGCTTTCACGACACGGCGAACGCCATGGCCACCCCGATCGCGACCGGCGCCATGAAACCCAAGGTCGCCGTCGGTGTCGCTGCGATTCTCAACCTGGTCGGGGCATTCTTGTCGACCGAGGTCGCCCGCACAATCTCGGGCGGCATCATCAAGGAGGGCGACGGCGGGGTGCTGATCACCCCCGAGCTGATCTTCGCCGGTCTGATCGGCGCAATTGTCTGGAACCTGGTCACCTGGCTAATGGGGCTGCCGTCGAGCTCCAGCCATGCCCTGTTCGGCGGTCTCATCGGCGCCGCCATCATCGGTGTCGGCACCCAGGCCATCGACTACAACGTTGTCGCCGCGAAGGTTATTCTGCCCGCCCTGATCGCGCCCGTGATCGCCGGCGTCATCGCCCTCGTCGCCACCCGCCTCGCCTATACGATCACTCGCCGGGACGTGGGTCAGCCCGACGGGCGCGGCGGCTTTCGCTACGCGCAAATCTTCTCCTCCTCGCTCGTAGCCCTGGCCCACGGCACCAATGATGCGCAGAAGACGATGGGCGTGATTACCCTGACCCTGATCGCCGGTGGGTTTCAGGCCGTCGGCAGCGGGCCAACGTTCTGGGTGATCGCTGCCTGCGCGCTGGCGATCGCGATCGGCACCTACACCGGCGGCTGGCGCATCATCCGAACCATGGGTACCGGATTGACCGAGATCAAGCCAGCGCAGGGCTTTGCCGCCGAGGCCAGCACCGCCGCGACCATCCTGGCCTCGAGCCACCTCGGCTTCGCACTCTCCACCACCCAGGTCGCCTCCGGTTCGGTGATCGGCTCCGGGCTCGGCCGCCGTGGCTCGACGATCCGCTGGGGCATGGCCGGACGCATCGCGCTCGGCTGGGCTATGACGTTGCCGGCCTCGGCCATTATGGGTGCTTTCGCGGCCGGGCTGGCCTTGCTCGGCCCGATCGGCATCGTGCTGGACATGGTGATTGGCACCATCGTGATCA
Source organism: Cryobacterium sp. Hh11 (assembly GCF_004404045.1). NCBI lineage: Bacteria > Bacillati > Actinomycetota > Actinomycetes > Micrococcales > Microbacteriaceae > Cryobacterium > Cryobacterium sp. Hh11. Next base: position 26,027 of record NZ_SOHF01000020.1, read on the forward strand.
TGGCCCTGTTCCGCTGGTCTCGGCGCAATCGGGTCACTCACCACACTCTGCTCAACGACATCGATGATGCCGGCCGGGTGGTCAGGATCAGGAAAACGCCGCGTCGCCCGACTCGTTCCGACCGCAGGAAGGTGTCGCTGTGATCGACTGGGCGGCTTTCCTCATCGTCTCCACTGCGTCGCTCGTCTCGGCGGCACTGGTGGTGAGCCTCTACTCGCTCGGTCTGCGCCTGCTCACCACGGCCGGACGCATCCCCCTGGTCGAGCCGTACGAGTTCACCGGCGCGATTACCGTGCTGAGCCCCAAAAAGGCCGCGAAGCAGGTCAAGCGAGCGCGCAAGGCTGCCGCGGCGAACCCGCTGTCGGATGCCCAGAAGCGGTTGGCCCTCTACGCCGGCTACGTCTGCTTCACCCTGTGCGCGGCCGCCGTGCTCTACGGCGTCTACCTGATCGTGCCCGTCCTGCACGTCTAACCCTGCACGTGCGAGCTAGGCGGTTCCGCGCACCCGCGCTAGCCAGGTCATCAGGTGGTAGATCACGATGGCCGCGACCGTGCCGAGCGCGATGCCGTTGAAGCTGAGGGTGCCGGCGTTCAGCGTGAAGTCGGCGATGCCGATAATGAGCGCTGTCGCCGCCGTGAACTGGTTGACCGGCTTGGAGAAGTCGACCTTGTTGTCGAGCCAGATCTTCACGCCGATGACGCCGATCAGCCCGTACAGCGCGGTGGTGACGCCGCCGAGCACCCCGTCGGGAATCGTGAAGATGATCGCACCGACCTTGGGGGAGAGGCCGAGCAGGATCGCGACGATTCCGGCGACCCAATAGGCCGCCGTGGAATAAATGCGCGTCGCCGCCATCACGCCGATGTTCTCGCCGTAGGTCGTGGTGCCGCTGCCGCCGCCGAAGCCGGCGAGCATGGTTGCCAGCCCGTCGGCGAGCAGGGCGCGCCCGGTGAGCCGGTTCACCTTCGCATCCGTCATTTGGGCCACACCCTTGATGTGGCCGACGTTCTCGGCGATGAGTACGAGCACGACCGGCAGGAAGGCGGGAAGCACCCCGAACACGGCGGCCGGGTTCTCGAACGGGTTGGCCGGGGCGGTGAACGGCGGCAGGCCGATCCAGGCGGCCTCGGCGACCCGGCTGAAGTCGACCTCGCCGAAGAAGACGGCCGCGACGTAGCCGACGATCACGCCGAGAAAGATCGACAGCCGACCCAGGATGCCGCGAAGCAGCACCGTGCACAAAATGACCGCGACGAGGGTGATCAGCGCGGTGAGCGGTGCCTTGTCGAAGTTGGCTTTGGCGACCGGGGCCAGGTTGAACCCGATCAGGGCGACGATGGCGCCCGACACGATCGGCGGCATCAGCCGGTCGATCCAGCCGGTGCCGGTGAGCTGCACGATCACCCCGACGAGCGCGAGCAGCGCTCCGACGACCAAAATTCCGAACAGGGCGCTGCCCATGCCGGCCGAGGCCGTTGCCGCGGTGATCGGCGCGATGAACGCGAACGATGAGCCGAGATAACTCGGCAGTTTATTGCCGGTGATCAGCAGAAACAGCAGGGTTCCAATACCGGAGAACAGCAAAGTCGTGCTGGGCGGAAAGTCGGTGAGCAGCGGCACCAGAAAGGTTGCGCCGAACATGGCGACGACGTGCTGCGAGCCGATTCCGATGGTCAACGGCCAGCTCAGTCGTTCGCCCGGGCCGACGACCTCCTGTGCGCCAACCGTTTTTCCGTCACCGTGCAGGGTCCAGGGCAGTGCCATGTCGTTCTCGTTTCTTCTGTTCCGTGATCAGGTTTGAGCGTAGCCTGCGCAGCAATAGACTCGAGCCCATGAGCCAGCTCGCTGATCAGACCACCAATCAGGGTCTCGAGGTGCGAGTGGCCACCGGACTGCTCCGCGGCGTGCGTGAACGCGGCGTGCTCGCCTGGCGCGGCATTCCCTACGCGGCGGCTCCGGTGGGCGATCTGCGCTTTCGCGCCCCGCGGTCAGCCTCGGCCTGGACCGGCGTGCGCGACGCGAGCCAGTGGGGCCTGATCGCCCCGCAAAGCCACAAGGGCCAGTTTCGCGGCGCCCACCCGCGCATTCCGCAGGGCGAAGACTGCCTCAATCTCAATGTGATCGCCCCCGATCAGCGGATGCGCGCCGGCGCGCAACTCCGACCGGTCATGGTGTTCATCCACGGCGGGGCCTACAGCGTCGGATCCAGCCGCGAGGTTCCGCGCCAGGGAGAGGGACTGGTACGCCGCGGCGGTATCGTCTACGTCAGCCTCAACTACCGACTGGGCGCCCTCGGGTATCTGGACTTTTCCCGGTTTGCCACGCCGGAGCATCCGTTTGAGAGCAATTTGGGGCTGCGCGACCAGGTCGCAGCCCTGCGGTGGGTGCGGGACAACATCCGCGCGTTCGGCGGGGACCCGGATGCCGTCACCCTGTTCGGCGAGTCGGCCGGCGGCAATGCCGTCACCACGTTGATGACGGTGCCGAGCGCGGCCAGCTTGTTCCACCGGGCCATCGCGCAGAGCGCTCCGCCGAACGCGGTCTACCCGAGTGAGCTCACCGCGCGCTGGGCCGGCGAATTCGTGGACAGCCTGGCGCACGGCCCCGCGGATTACAGCGACGAACAAGCGGCCAGCCTGCTGCTCACCGTTGACCCAGACGTGCTCGCCGCCGCGACCACCGCGCTGACCGTGCGTACGCCGGACCAGGATCCGGGCACGATTCCGCTCTGCCCGGTCATCGACGGCGATTTTCTGCCGGAGCGGCCGCTCGATGCCTTTCGCGACGGCCGGGCCGCGCGCATCCCGTTGATCATCGGCACCAATGCGCGGGAGGGTTCGCTGTTCAGCGGTCGCATTGACATTCTCGCCACCACGCCGGCGCGCATCCGCACGATCTTCAAGAAGACCAAGAAGAAGGCGAAGAAGGCGCTCAAGGCACAGTATCCGGGCATTCCGGCGTTGCGGGCCGCGCTCGATTTTGGGGGTGACTACTCCTTCTGGTATCCGAGTGTGAAGGTCGCCGAGCGGCATTCCCGGTATGCGCCGGTGTACTTCTACCGCTTCGATGCTGCTCCCCGCCTGCTGCGGCTGATGGGCCTCGACGCCACGCACGGCCTCGAACTGTTTCCGTTGTTCGACCGCCTCGATGGCTGGTTCGGCCGCGGCATGACGGCCCTCGGTGGGCGCCGCGCCTTTCAGGACATTGGAACCAGAATGCAGGGCTGGTGGCTCGGCTTCGTGCTCGACGGGGTGCCATCGTCCGAGTGGCCGCGGTATGAAGAGGGTGCCAGAGAGACGCTCATTATCGATCGGGACGACACGATCGAATCCGACCCTCATCGGGAACGACGTGTGGCCTGGGGTCGGTTTGTGCCGCACGTCTAAGCCAGCGGCGGCCCGGTCTTAGACTGGAACCTTGCGTTAGAGCCACGGCACCGGGAGCACACCATTAGCAGCACTGAATCACCCACTCAAGCTGCCTCGCCGCAGCCGGCATCGCGCAGCCTCAAGGCCCGCGTCGACTCCTATTTTGAGATCACCAGCCGCGGCTCCACCTGGTCCCGCGAATTCCGCGGGGGAGTCGTCACCTTCGTCACGATGGCCTACATCGTCATTCTGAACCCACTGATTCTCGGCGGGTTCAGCGCCGACCAGGCCGCCGTCGACGTCGAGGGTGGCTGGCTGCCCAACGAGCAGGTCGCCGCCGTCACCGCGCTGACCGCCGGCGTCATGACCATCCTGTTCGGCGTCATTGCCCGCCTGCCCTACGGCTTCGCTGCCGGCCTCGGCATCAACTCCTTCCTCGCCGTGAGCGTCGTCGGCCAGGTCACCTGGGCCGAAGCGATGGGCCTCGTCGTCATCAACGGCCTCATTATCGTGCTGCTCGCCTCCACCGGCCTGCGTGAACTCATCTTCAACGCCATCCCGCGCCCTCTGAAAATCGCCATCACGGTCGGTATCGGCCTGTTTATCGCGTTCATCGGACTGGTCGACTCCGGTTTCGTGCGCGCCAGCGGCGCCAACTCGCCGCCGGTGCAGCTCGGCGATGCCGGCTCGATCGCCACCCTGCCGACCGCGGTGTTCGTGATCGGACTGATCATCATGGGCGTGCTGCTGGCCCGTAAGGTCAAGGCCGCCCTGCTGATCGGCATCGTCGCGACCACCATCGTCGCCGTCATTCTGGAAGCCATCTTCAAGGTCGGACCTTCGTTCGGTACGAACCCGGCCGGCTGGAACCTCAACGCCCCGGTGCTGCCGACGAGCGTCGTCGCCGTGCCCGACCTCGGCCTGATCGGCGAGGTCTCCTTCGGCGCGTTCGAACGCATCGGCATGCTCGCCGCCGTGATGCTGGTCTTCACCCTGGTCTTCACGAACTTCTTCGACGCCATGGGCACCATGACCGGCCTGGCCAGTGAAGCCGGCCTCGCCGACAAGGACGGCAAGTTTCCGCGGCTGAAATCCGCCCTGATCGTCGAGGGTATCGGGGCCGTCGCCGGCGGTGCGTCGAGCGCCTCCTCGAACACCGTGTTCATCGAGTCCGGTGCCGGCATCGGCGAGGGAGCCCGCACCGGCGTCGCCAACGTGATCACCGGCATCCTCTTTCTGGCCGCCATGTTCTTCACGCCGCTGACCCAGATCGTGCCACTCGAGGTGGCCGCAGCCGCCCTCGTCATCGTCGGAGCGCTCATGGTGTCGCAGATTCGGCACCTCGACTTCACCGAATTCTCCAGCACCCTGCCGATCTTCCTCACCATCATCGTGATGCCGCTGACCTACTCGATCGCCAACGGCATCGGCGCCGGCTTCATCAGCTGGGTGCTCGTGCGCAGCCTGTCCGGCAAGGCGCGTGAGATCAGCCCGCTGCTCTGGGTCGTCGCCGTCGGCTTCGTGCTCTACTTCGTGCGCGGCCCGGTCGAGCTGCTCATCGGCTGAGTTATCCGACAAGCGGATGCCGCGGCGCGGCTACTCGAGAAAGCCGCGCAGCAGCAGCGCTGTCCCGGCTAAATGCTCACGCATCGACTGGGCGGCGGCACCTGCCCGACCGGACAGGATCGCCAGCACAATCTGTTCGTGCTGCGCGTCGGAGTGGGCGATATTCGGGCTCAGCAACGGGATGGCGTCGAGCAGATCGTTGACCCGCATCCGCACGTCGGCCAGCAGCGGCACGAGCGACGGCGAACCGGCCAACTCCCCGATATAAAGGTGCAAGCGAGCATCGAGCCTTCGGTAGTCCTCGGCGCTGGCCTCCCGCACCGCACCGAGGCTGGCCCAGAGCAGCTCGCGCTCCGCCGCCGGCAGCACCCGGCTGGCGGCGGCCCGGGCGGCGCCGACCTCGAGAATGTCGCGCAGCGTCAGCACATCGTCGATTTCGGCGGAACCGGGCGCCGGCGCGGCACCGTCGGGGCCGGGCGAAGCGGGAATCACCGCGGTGACGAAGGTGCCGCCGTAGCGTCCACGCCGGGACACCAGATAGCCAGCCTCGGCGAGGGAGGCGATCGCGTCGCGCAGCGTGTCCCGGCTGACGTTCAACTGCGCGGCCAAATCCCGTTCGGCCGGCAACCGTTCCCCGGGCGCGACCAACCCCAGTCGCACCGTCTGCAGCAGCCGCTGCACGGTCTCCTCGAAGGCGTTGCCGCCCGGCACCGGGCGCAGCAGCAGACCACTGTCGAGGCCACTGACGGCGGGCGGGTCGGTCATTATTCTGGGGTGACGTAGGCCGAGCTGATACCGCCGTCGACCAGAAAGGTCGAGCCGGTCATGAAAGAAGAATCATCGCTTGCCAGAAAGGCCACCGCTGCCGCGAGTTCCTCGGGCTCGGCGAACCGGCCGACCGGAATATGCACGAGCCGCCTTGCGGCACGTGCCGGGTCTTTCGCGAACAGCTCCTGCAACAGCGGAGTGTTCACCGGGCCGGGGCAGAGCGCGTTCACCCGAATGCCCTGACGGGCGAACTGCACGCCGAGTTCACGGCTCATCGCCAGCACCCCGCCCTTCGAGGCGGTGTAGGAGATCTGGCTCGTCGCCGAACCCAGCACCGCGACGAAACTCGCCGTGTTGATGATCGATCCGCTGCCCTGCCTGACCATGTGGCGAAGCGCCGCCCGGCAGCACAGATACACCGACTTGAGGTTGACGTCCTGCACGTTCTGCCAGGCCGGCAGCTCGGTTGTTTCAATGGAATCGTCGTTGGGCGGGGAAATACCAGCGTTGTTGAACGCCACATCGACCGAGCCGTAGGTGTCGAAGGCGGTGTCGAACAGGTGGTTCACCTCCTCCTGATCGGTGACGTTGACCTTCACGAACAGTCCGCCGACCAGCGCTGCGGCCGCCTGCCCGGCGGTTTCGTCGAGGTCGCCGATCACGACCGTCGCCCCCTCGGCGGCAAACCGTTTCGCCGTGGCCAGCCCGATACCGCTGGCTCCGCCGGTGATGACGGCGACCTTGCCGGCCAGACGCTGGGTCAGGTCTATTCGAGCGATGCTGCTCACGATTTTCTCCTTCAATCTCAGACAAGCGGATGCTTCGCGCGGGTGCTGCGCTAGTCGACCGCGATGAAAACGTTCTTGGTATCGGTGAAGTTCAGCGGGGCATCCGGCCCCAGCTCACGTCCGAGCCCCGACTGCTTGAACCCGCCAAACGGGGTCGAGTAGCGCACCGAGGAGTGCGAGTTGACCGACAGATTGCCGGATTCGACACCGCGCGCCACGCGAAGGGCCCGGCCGACATCGCGGGTCCAGATCGAGCCGGACAGCCCGTACTGGGTGTCGTTGGCCTGTCGCACCGCGTCGGCTTCGTCATCGAAGGGCAGCACCACCACGAGCGGGCCGAAGATCTCGTCGGTGACACAGCGATCGGTGCGGCTTATCGGGGTGAGCACGGTTGGTGCGACCCAGAATCCGGGGCCGGTCGGGGCGTGGCCGCGAAACGCCACCGGAGCATCCACTGGCAGATAGGCGGACACCGCGGCGTGATGCTGGCGGGACACGAGCGGTCCCATTTCGGTGGCCGGGTCGGTCGGGTCGCCGACCGCGACCGCGGCAACGGCCGGTTCGAGCAGTTCCAGGAAGCGGTCGAACTGGCTCGCCTGCACCAGGATGCGGCTGCGGGCGCAGCAATCCTGGCCGGCGTTCTCGAACACGCCGGATGGCGCGCTCGCGGCGGCCCGTTCGAGGTCGGCGTCGGCGAAGACGATATTGGCGCTCTTGCCGCCGAGTTCCAGGGTGACGCGTTTCACCTGCTCCGCGCAGCCGGCCATGATCTGCTTGCCGACTGCGGTCGATCCGGTGAAGACGATTTTGCGTACGTCGGGGTGGGTGACGAAGCGGTTTCCGACGACGGAACCGCGCCCGGGCAGCACCTGGAACAGCCCATCGGGCAGTCCGGCTTCGAGGGCCAGTTCACCGAGCCGCAGGCTGGAGAGCGGGGTCCACTCGGCCGGTTTCAGCAGCACGGCGTTGCCGGCCGCGAGGGCCGGCGCGAAACCCCAGGCACCGATCGTCATCGGAAAGTTCCACGGCGTGATCACTCCCACCACGCCGAGCGGCTCGTGAAAGGTTAGGTTTACGCCGCCGGAGACCGGAATCTGCTGACCGAACAGGCGCTCGGGTGCCGCCGAATAATACTCGAGCACGTCGCGCACGTGCCCGGCCTCCCAACGGGCCTGCGTGATCGGATGCCCCGAGTTGCGCACCTCGAGGCCGGCCAGGTTCTCTCGGTCGCCGTCGACAGCGGCGGCGAATCGGCGCAGCATTCGGGCCTTGTCGGCCGGAGCCACGGCCGCCCACAGCTTCTGGGCCGCGACCGCCCGGGCGACGGCCTCGTCGGTTTCGTCCACACCGACGTGCTCGATGGTCTCGGCGGTCGACTCGTCGGCCGGATTGACGATGGTGTAACTGCTCACGGGGTTGCTCCTTCAATGTGGGCCGCCCGGTATTCGGTGGCGGCTGCAATGAGCCCGCTGAACAGGCGCAGGTCATCGGGCGACTGCTCCGGATGCCACTGCACGGCCACCCCGAACGGAACGGTCGGCAGTTCGATCGCCTGCACGATGCCGGCATCCGTTTTCGCCGTCACCGTGAGGCCCTCGGCGACCCGGTCGATGGACTGGTGGTGATACACCGGCACCGCCGGCAGCAGGGTCTGGCCATCGAGCAGTGTGCTGAGGGTCGTGTGCGGTTCGATCACGACGTCGACGACGTTGAACACGCCGCCGCCCGCCTGGTAGCTGGTGTCGCCGACCAGATCGGGCAGATGCTGGTGCAGGCTGCCGCCGAGGGCGACGTTGAGCATTTGGGCGCCGCGACAGATGCCCAGAAACGGAAGTTTTCGGGCGATGGCCTCGTGCAGCAGCAGATCTTCCCAGGTGTCGCGGTCGGGCCGGGGTTCGTCGGTCTGTGCGTGCGGCGCCTGCCCGTACCGGGCCGGGTCGACGTCTTTGCCGCCGGTGATGATCAGGCCGTCGAGCCCATCGAGCACCCGCCGGGCGACGGCGGCATTCACCGGCTGCGGCGGCAGCAGTACGGCGATCCCGCCGGCCCGCGTGACCGCATCGAAGTACACCCGCGGCAGGATCGCGGCCGGCACGTCCCACACCCCGGTCTGGGCCTGTTCCAGATAGGTGGTCAGACCGATGATCGGTCCGGGAGTTTCAGAGGCGTTCAAAGCCACGCACCCGCTCCCAATCGGTCACGGCGGCGTCGAAGGCCGTCACCTCGATGCGGGCGTTGTTGGCGTAGTGCTCGACGACCTCGTCGCCGAAGGCCTCCCGGGCGATAGCCGACCCGGTGAACAGGTCGGCCGCTTCGCGCAGGGTCGAGGGAACCCGTGGTAGGTCGCTGGTGTAGGCGTTACCTTCGAAGGCCGGCTCCAGTTCGAGCTCGTGCTCGATGCCGTAGAGACCGGCCGCGATCAGGGCGGCGACGGCGAGATACTGGTTGACGTCGCCGCCGGGCACCCGGTTCTCCACCCGGATACCTGGGCCATGCCCGACCACGCGCAGGGCACAGGTGCGGTTGTCGAAGCCCCAGCCGAGCGCGGTCGGAGCGAAACTACCGGGCACGTAGCGCTTATAGGAGTTGATATTGGGGGCAGAAAAGAGGGTGAGTTCGCGCATCACCGCGAGCTGTCCGGCCACAAAGTGTCGGAACACGGGCGACATGCCGTTCTCAGCATCCGCTTGATAGAACGCTGATTCGCCGCCGGGGCGCTGCAGACTGATATGGATATGGCAGCTGTTGCCCTCGCGCTCGTTGTACTTGGCCATGAAGGTGATGCTCTTGCCCTGTGCGTCGGCGATCTCTTTGGCACCGCTCTTATAAATGGAGTGGTTGTCGCAGGTGGCGAGGGCCGTGGCGTAGCGAAACCCGATCTCCTGCTGACCGAGGTTGCACTCACCCTTGACGCCCTCGCAATACATTCCGGCGCCGTCCATGGCCAGACGGATCTCCCGCAGCAACGGCTCCATTCGAGCGGATGCCTGCAGCGAGTAGTCGATATTGTAATCGCTGGCCGGGGTCAGGCCTCGATAGCCCTTCTGCCAGGCATCGCGGTAGCCATCGTCGAACACGATGAATTCCAGCTCGGTCGCGCAAAAGGGGAAGAGGCCGTGTGCGGCCAGTCGGTCGAGCTGCCGGCGCAGAATCTGCCGCGGCGAGGCGACCACGGGGGTGTTGTCCGGCCAGTACAGGTCGGCGGTGACCAGAGCGGTTCCGGGCAGCCACGGAGCCAGACGGAGGGTGTCAAGGTCGGGCCGCATCGCCATATCGCCGTAGCCGCGGCCCCAGCTCGACATGGCGTAACCCTCGACCGTGTTCATCTCCACGTCGACGGCGAGCAGATAGTTGCAGCACTCAGCACCGTGCGCCGCGGCATCCTCCAGGAACAGCCGTGCTGAGAGACGCTTGCCCACCAGCCGCCCCTGCATGTCGGTGAACGCGACGATCACCGTATCGATCTCGCCGAGCGCAACCCGCGCGGTCAGCTCGTCCAGGGTCAGGTTTCCGGTACGGGTGGTCATTGAGCTTCTCCTCGGAGCCGGTCAAACGAAACGAGTCGGTCAAAGCCGGCAATCGTGCGATTTTCAACCATTAGACCACAGACCCAGCCGTACAGGGAAGGCCAATTTGCCTACACTGAGCAGATTTCATTTACTCAAAGGTATATACACCGCACCATTCCAGGCCATACCATCGTGCCAATCTCACTGAACTAGTGCTCACCGGCCGAAGGTGTTTTGCGTCTGTTTACCGACCGGGTGCGCAACGAGCGCAAAGGAATACTGATGTCCAAAGACACCTTGAAAGTTTCGGGCGTTAAATACACCACCGCGAAGGTCGGATACTTCGAGAAACGCAAGCTCAAACGCACTGCTGGCATTTGGGGCCTGTGGGGATTGGCGGTGGCCGCCGTTATCTCCGGCGACTTCTCCGGCTGGAACTTCGGCATCGGATTTGCCGGTTTCGGCGGGATGCTCATCGCCTTCCTGCTTCTCATCGTCATGTATTACGGCATGATTTTCAGCATCGGCGAGATGGCGGCAGCCATGCCGCACACCGGCGGTGCCTACTCCTTCGCCAGAGCGGCGATGGGGCCTTGGGGCGGATTCGTCACGGGACTCGCAGAAACAATCGAGTACGTCGCGACCACCGCCGTCATCGTCTACTTCTCGGCCTCCTACGCCGACTTCATCACCACGGAACTGCTCGGCGTCTCCCTGCCGCCCTGGCTCTGGTGGTTGCTGCTCTACGCCGCGTTCATCGCACTGAACGCTGCCGGGGCCGCTATCTCGTTCAAATTCGCCATCGTGGTCGCGATCATTTCGATCGCCATCCTGCTGGTGTTCTCGGCCATGGCCGCCCTCTCCGGCCTGTTCAGCTGGGACAACCTGTTCAATATCGCGCCGGATGCCGGCCAGAGCGCGTTCCTGCCGCACGGCATCATCCCCATCCTGTTCGCCCTGCCCTATGCCATGTGGTTCTTCCTCGGCATCGAGGAACTGCCGTTGGCCGCCGAAGAATCGCACAATCCGGTGCGGGATATTCCCCGGGCCGGATTCATCGCTCGCTCGACCCTGATCGTGACCGGGTTGCTCGTGCTGTTCCTGAACACGGGAGTGGTTGGTGCGTCGGAAATTGCCGGTTCGGGCGAGCCGTTGCTCGACGGGTTCCGGGCGATCGTCGGTGACGGCGTGGCGGCCGTGCTGGCACTGTTCGCGCTGATCGGGTTGCTGGCCTCGCTGCAGGGGATCATGTTCGCCTACGGACGCAATATGTATTCGCTCTCCCGAGCGGGCTACTATCCGAAGTTCCTCTCGCTCACCGGAAAACGCCAAACCCCGGCCATCGCCCTGCTGGTCGGTGCGATCATCGGCTTCGTGGCACTCGTGCTGGTCGACGCGCTGGGCGGCTCCGGCGGCGTCGCGGGGGCCATCGTGCTGAACATCGCCGTCTGGGGCGCCGTGATCGCCTACGTGCTGCAGATGGTGTCGTTCGTTCTGTTGCGCAAGAAGTTCCCCAATGCGAGCCGACCGTACCGCAGTCCGTGGGGTGTCCCCGGAGCGGTCATCGCCGGCATCCTCTCACTGGCCATCTTCTTCGGGTTCTTCATCAATGAACCGGCTCGGCCCGCGATCGTGGCCATCGCCGTGGTCTACGTCGTCATGCTCGCGGCCTTTGCACTGTGGGGGCGCAAGCGCCTCGTGCTCTCACCGGAAGAGGAATACGCGGTGTCCGGCGGGTTGCACCGCGACCCGCAGCAGGAAGGCTACGGCGGCACCGTCGAAGACGACCTCCTCGCCAGCGACGGTCGTGACGCGCCACGCCCCTGACCGGTCGGTGTACCGAGCGGCGGCATCCGCTTTCTCGAGCGGATGCCGCCGCTCGGCTAAATCTCGCGGCAGTGCGTCGTGAGCATGCCGATTTTGTCGATCGAAATGGTCACCGTCGAGCCGTCGCGCAGAAAGATGGGAGGCTTGCGGCTGTACCCGGCGCCGCCCGGGCTCCCGGTGGAGATGAGCGTGCCCGGCAGCAGGGTCGACGTCTTCGACAGGTAGGAAATGATCTCGGCGACGGTGCGCACCATGTCGCCGCTCGAGGCATCCTGCAGGATGCGCCCGTCGACGTGGGTGGTCAGCCACAGGTCCTGCGGGTCACCGATCTCGTCGGCGGTGACGACGAGCGGGCCGGTCGGGGTGAAGCCGTCGAAGGACTTGCAGCGCGACCACTGCGCTTCGGAGAATTGCAGGTCCCGCGCGGTGATGTCGTTCACGACGGTGTAACCGAAGACGTAGTCGAGGGCGTTGGCGACCGTCACATTGCGGGCCGGACGGCCGATGATCACGCCGAGTTCCGCCTCATAGTCGACCTGTTTGGTCAGGTCGCGCGGCCAGGTGATGGTCGAGCCGTGCCCGGTGAGCGAGTTGGGCCAGAGCGAAAACACGGTCGCGGCGGTTTCGAGGCGCAGGCTGAGCTCGGAGGAGTGCGCGGCGTAGTTGGCGCCGATGGCGATAATCTGCGGCGGACGCAGCACGGCGGAGGAGTGCCGCAGCTCGTCGACCTGGGTCAGTACCGCCCCACCTGAAACAGCGTCCAGGCTGATCGCCCGCACGTGTTCGTAGCCGGCATCGCCGCGTTCCAGCAGGTCTTGCAGGTCGCGCGGCGCGTCGTCCATGACGTCGTCGAGGAACAGAGCCGCGTCGTCAAAGACCACGGCCAATCGGGGAACGGAATGGCCGTCAACTCTGAGATGCGCAAATTTCACTCTTCTAGGCTAGCGGCCCGGGCGTCGGCCCGCCCTGTGGGGTGCGCCAACCCTCATTCGATCCGCTTGGAGGAAACAGGGGACATGGGAGGTATTGCCCCGGTCGCCCGCCAGAGATGCATTCCCGCGTAGCTGCGCCGCAGCGCCCAATCCGCGCCGCGGGCCGCGAGCGCGCGCGGTTCGTTTGGCAGGCCGAGCCGGCCGGCACCCTGCCGCAGGGCCAGGTCGCTGGTCAGCAGAATGTCCGGGCTGCCGAGCACCGGCAGCTGAGCGGTTCACCCCCTCAGCCCGCCACGCCAGCACGAGCACCGGTAGCGAAAATCAGACATCGTGCCGCTCACTAGGCTGAACGGATGAACGCACTGACGCGCCTCCAGACCGAGCTTGGCAACATCGTCAGCATCGACCCGCTTGACCTTGCGGCCAGCCGCACCGACAAGTCCGGCTGGGTCGCCGACGGCACACCGCTGGCCATCGTGCGCGCGACCGAGGTGGACCAAGTGCAGGCGGTGCTGCGCATCGCAACCGAGTTTCGGGTGCCGGTGGTGACCCGCGGGGCCGGTACCGGCCTGTCTGGGGGAGCCTGCGGCACCGACGGCTCGATCGTGCTGAGCGTGGCCGGCCTGAACCGCATCCTCGAAATCAATGCCGACGACGAACTCGCCGTCGTTGAAGCGGGTGTGATCAACCAGCACCTCAATGACGTGCTGGCCGAAAAGCAGCTCTGGTTCGCGCCCGATCCGGCGAGCAAGGCCATTTCCACGGTCGGCGGCAACATAGCCACGAACGCCGGCGGGCTGCTCTGCGCCAAGTACGGCGTCACCCGGGAGGCCGTGCTCGGCCTCGTGGTCGTGCTCGCCGACGGCAGCCTGCTGCGCACCGGCCACCGCACCATTAAGGGCGTCACCGGCTACGACCTCACCGCACTTCTGACCGGCTCGGAGGGAACCCTCGGCGTCATCGTCGAAGCAACGGTGCGGGTGCGCGCGCTGACCGCTGGCACGGTCGCCACCATCGGCGCGGTCTTTGAGACCGTCACCGCGGCGGCCGCAGCGAGCGCTGCCGTCACGGCCGCTCGCATCCGTCCCGCCGTGATGGAACTGATCGACCCGATCGCCCTCGCCCACGTCGCGACCTACCTGGGCCCGGAGGGGTCGGCCGGGTTGCCGCTGGGCCGCGGCGCATTTCTACTCGTGCAGACCGACGGGCCGGCTGCGCTCGCCGAAGCCGAGCACGCCCTCATCGTGTTGCGCGCAGCCGGCGGCGAGGCCACCCTCTCAACGGATGCCGCTTCCGGCGAACGCCTGCTGGCCATCCGCCGCGCCATGCACCCGGCCCTCGAGCAGCTGGGCCAGGTTCTCATTGAAGACGTGTCGGTGCCGCGCTCGCGCATGGCCGAGATGTTCGCCGCGATCGCCGATATCAGTACCCGCACGGGGATCCCCATCCCCACGGTCGCCCACGCCGGCGACGGAAACCTGCACCCCAACTTCGTGATCGAGCGGCAACCCGGTGCGGCAGCGGATGCGCCGGTGCCCGACGAGATCTGGGCGGCGGCCGACGAAATGTTCCGGGCAGCGCTCGCGTTGGGCGGCACCCTCACCGGCGAACACGGTGTCGGCGTACTCAAGCGCCGGTGGTTGCGCGATGAGATCGGCGACCGCAGCCTAAACCTGCAGCGTCAGCTCAAGGCGGTGTTCGATCCGCTGGGTATACTCAACGCCGGCACCATGTTCGACGCCTGAGCGCCGGCGGGGTCGTCCCGGTATTCTCAAGTAATGAGTCTCGACCAGCCGCCTGGCCAGCCGTCCCCCGAACACCTTCCCGTGCAGGCGAGCCCGGCCCCGGTTCAACCGGTCTGGAACCGGGCGGTGCGACCCTCGCGTGCCGGCGCGATCGTGCTCGGCGTTGTCGGAATCGTGCTCGCCGGGCTGGCCCTGCTGGCCGTCATTTTGTATCTGACCACGTTCCTCGGCACCGGGGCGCTGCTGCTCGGACTGCTCCTGGCGTTGCTGCCGCTCGCGGTCGTGCTGCTGGCGGTACGCTGGATTGACCGCTGGAACCCGGAGCCGCGCCCGGCCCTCATCTTCGCCTTACTCTGGGGCGCTGGCATCTCCATCGCCAGCGCGCTCGTCTTCGACCTCGGGGTGCAGATCACGATTGCGGCGAGCTCGGGGGCACTCGCCGGGAGCGATTTCGCATCCGCTGTTATTCAGGCGCCCCTGGTCGAGGAAATCGCCAAGGGGTTCGGCGTTCTGGTCTTGTTCTGGGCGGTGCGTCGGCATTTTGACGGTCCGCTCGACGGCGTCGTGTATGCCGCCACCATCGCCGCTGGCTTTGCCTTCTCCGAGAATATTCATTACTTTGGCCTGGCCATGGCCGACGGCGGCGCGCAGAACCTGGGGGTCACGTTCTTGGTGCGCGGAGTCTTTTCGCCGTTCGCGCACGTCACCTTCACCATCTGCACCGGACTGGCCTTGGGCCTGGCCGCCCGGCGCGGCGCTTCGAAGAGTGGGGCGTTCGGATTCTTTCTGCTCGGCCTCCTGCCCGCAATCGGCCTGCACGCGCTCTGGAACGGTGCCACCTTTGTGCTGGCCGGTGACGCATCCGTTCTGATCTACTACGTCGTCGTGCAGGTGCCGCTGTTCATCGTCGCTATTCTCATCGTGGTATTCTTCCGCCGCCAGGAGGCGCGCATCACCCTGCGACGGCTGCACGAATATTCGCAGGCCGGCTGGTTTACCGCGGACGAGGTTTCCATGCTCGGCACCGGGGCCGGCCGACGTCAGGCTCTGGCCTGGGGCGCGCGTCAACCGCGCTCGCGCCAGCTCGCCATGCGCCATTTCATAGCGGATGCGACCCGCCTCGCCTTTGTTCGCGACCGCCTCGTTCGCGGCCAGGGAACCCCCGCGTTACATGCCCGCGAGGCACTCCTGCTCGGTTTGCTCATAAACCACCGGGCCGAGGTGCTGGGGCAGCAGCCTCCGGGCTAGCAGCCTCCGGGCTGAAAACGAATAGTCCGCACCAACAGAAACTCGCCGCTTCGGTGGTGTGGCAATGCCGACGACTCTCCCGATGCGACGAGTTGGTGTACGACTAGAATGCACCCGCGGCGCCGTGGACGCAAGCATTATTTTTTTGGATCTCGCCGGTGTGCAATCGGGCGCAAAATCCGGTTGGATGGGTGCATGACTGATATGAATTCCAAGCCCGAAATCGACTTTCCAGAGGGCGCTGCGCCCGAGCAACTTGAGGTCACCGATATCGTCGTCGGAGACGGCGCCGAGGCGGCTGCCGGCGCGACCGTCGACGTGCATTACCTCGGTGTTGAGTTTGAGTCCGGCGAGGAGTTTGACTCGTCCTGGAACCGAGGCCAGTCGATCAACTTTCCGTTGCGCTCGCTCATCGCGGGCTGGCAGGAAGGCATCCCCGGCATGAAGGTCGGCGGGCGTCGCAAGCTCGTTGTGCCCCCGCATCTCGCCTACGGCCCGGCTGGCTCCGGCCACCGTCTCTCCGGCCAGACCCTGATCTTCGTGATTGACCTGCTCGGCGTCAGCTAAAGCGCCACTCGAAACGAAACGAAACGGGATGCGGCTGCTGCAGTCGCATCCCGTTTCGTCTGCCGGGTGGGCGCTACGACTACGACCGGTCGATGCGCAAATGCTTGATCTTGGAGGTGTGACCGCGAATGATGCTCACATCACGCGTGGCCACCTTGAAATGCTTGGCCAGCAGAGCGACCAGGGCGTCATTGGCCGCGCCTTCTACCGCGCGCTGCTGCAGAAAGACGGTGACGGAGGCGTGTTCTGGGGTGCTTTCGGCATCGTCGACCACGAGGGGGCCCTTGCGGCTGCCCGGCTTCACGTGCACGGTCAGGTTGAGCATGGCGGGCACGGCACTCCTGTTTGCCCTGGTTGGATGACATCGGGCGCACCTCAACGGTAGCGCGCCCGGTCACCGGCTCTACATCAGCGCCGTTGTGGGTTCCGGGCCGAGGGTGAACCGTCGCCCGGTGATCGTTGTTGGCATGATTTCGACGAAGGTCGGCTTGACCGTGGGAATCAGGGGCCGAAGCGGCAGGGCGGCCGCCGCGTCAATCTCGTGCTGGGAGTCGAGCGCCCGTGCCGTTCCGTGCACGACGACGCTCCACGCTTCGTCGCGACCCACGCCATCCGTTTCGAAGGCCACCGTGTGGTTCACGGTCAGTTCCAGGAGCTTGGTGCCGGCCGCCGTCCGAAACATCAGCCGACGATCGGCCGCGACGAAATTCACCGGAAAGATGTCGGCAACGCCGCCGACGGCGACCGCGAGGCGGCCCAGGCTCGCCGAGAGCAGGGCATTCCAGCATTCCTCTTCCGTGAGAGTGTGCACGGGATTGTGGGTGGCGTCGACATCGTCGTAGGTCATGGTTCATAATCACACGGTCCGGCACCCCGATCGAGGGGTGCATCGGCAAAAGTCGGCCTGTTCCTAAGAAAATCTCTTGCCCCCCTTGCGGCACGCTTTACCGGTAAGCTGGAAATTTGCCTAGAGGAGCACATACCTGGCGGCTCAGCAACGGTTTCTTTCGTCCGCAACAATCTATTCTTTGAGAAAGTTTCACAGTGAGTGCGCTACCTGAACTACCGGCGAAAACGCCGAAAATCAGTCCCCCTCGACCCCGGCGATTTGTTATTCCGGCTCCTCGAGTTTTTTATCCGGCGCTCGGCATTATTTTGGCCGTCGTGATCGTCGCCATCGCCTTCCCGGTACGCACCGGCAGCGTGCTCGCCCTGCTGCAGGGTTGGGTCGTCGCCGGTCTCGGACCGTACTACATGGTCATCGTGGCCGCCTTCGTGGTATTCGCCATCTGGATGGGCGCGAGCCGCTTCGGCGACATCAAACTTGGCCAGGACGACGACAAGCCGGAATTCGGCATCATGAGCTGGTTCGCGATGCTGTTCGCCGCCGGCATGGGCATCGGCCTCGTCTTCTGGGGAGCGGCCGAGCCGCTCACCTTCTTCACCAACCCCAAACCCGGCGTGACCGGAGACTCGCAGGAGCTCGCCGCCGCCGCCATGTCGCAGACCTTCCTGCACTGGGGCTTTCACGCCTGGGCAATCTACGCCGTCGTCGGACTCGCTCTGGCCTACTCCATCCACCGCAAGGGCCGTCCGGTATCCATCCGCTGGGCCTTGGAGCCGCTCCTCGGTGACCGGGTCAAGGGCCGCCTCGGTGACGCCATCGACGTCATCGCCATCGTCGGAACCCTGTTCGGCGTGGCGACCTCACTCGGTCTCGGGGTCAAGCAGATTGCGGCCGGCCTGAGCTACCTCGGCGTCGTCGGTGAGGTCAACAACACCCTCCTCGTCGTGCTCATCATCGTGATCACCGCCATCGCCACCTTCTCCGTGGTGAGTGGAGTCGGCAAGGGCATCAAATGGCTCTCTAATATTAACCTCGGCATGGCCGGGCTGCTGCTGATCGCCGTGCTGGCCCTCGGACCCACCCTGTACCTGCTGCGCGTGCTCGTCGAGTCCATTGGCGGGTACTTTCAGAACGTGGTCGGACTCACCTTCGACGCCGGTTCCTTCACCGGGGAAGCCGGTACGGCCTGGCAGGGCGCCTGGACCGTCTTCTACTGGGGCTGGTGGATCTCGTGGGCGCCGTTCGTCGGTGTCTTCATCGCGCGCATCTCGCGTGGCCGCACCGTGCGTGAGTTCATCGCCGGCGTACTCCTCGTGCCGACGCTGGTCACCTTCGTCTGGTTCGCCGTCATGGGCGGCAGCGCCATCAAGCTGGCCTGGGAAGGCGACGGCGGCGGTCTCTTCGACCCCGCGGTCGGAATCATCTCCGAGAACGTGCTGTTCAACTTCCTCGGGCAGCTTCCGCTCGGCGGCATCCTCTCGGTTATCGCGGTCATCGTGGTGGCGATCTTCTTCATCACCTCGGCCGACTCTGGCTCGCTCGTGATCGACATGCTCGCCTCGGGTGGCGACACCAACCCGCCCAAGTGGAGCCGCATCATGTGGGCGAGCCTCGGCGGAATCGTCGCGATCGCCCTGCTGCTGGCCGGCGGACTCGCTGCCCTGCAAACCGGCGCGATTCTGACCGCGATACCGGTCAGCATCGTCATGATCGGTATGTGTATTGCCACCTACAAGGCGTTCCGCATCGAGCACGAGGTTCTGGTCAGTGCTGAACGTCGTCAGCGTCGGGAGGAGATGGCGCGCCGCATCGGCAAGACCGTGACCGCGCACCTCGAGGAGAACTTCGACGACCACTTCGGCGATCAGGTCGACGGCCACATCGAGGCCGCGCTGACCGACGATCCAGCCCGTCGCCCCCGCTGGGGCCGTCGCTCGAAAGAATAACCAGCACCACCGCCGGTTCAGGGCCGCCTACATTCCGTTGGCGGCCTTGACGCGGTTGACCAGCTCGCGCCACGGACCGTTCACCTCGGGCTCGGCGAGCACCACCTCGTGCGGGGCGCATCGAATGCGATAGGCGAACCGGTCTGCAGTTGCCACGCTGTCGGTAACGTCGTCCCAGGGCAGCGAATCGAGAAAATCCGCCCAGGTTGCGGGGTCGGGTTGCTCTTCAACTCTGACTTCCCAGGTGAGGCGGATCCCGGCCATCCCGCCGCTGCGCGAGACAATGACTTTCATACCGAAAGGTTACCCCGATGGTTGCCCCGCGGTCGGCCCGCGTCGCGGCTCCGGCGGCATCGGTGCCAGCGGGTCGACGAGAGGTGCCGAATACGCTGGCGGCAGGGAGATACCAGGGGCGCTCGGAGTGCCGGTCGTGTTGGGCAGCGGCGAGGGAACGGCGGCCACTACCCCAACCGTCGCCCAGGCCCGCAAGACCGCGTCGTGGGCGGTCGAACCGTTTCCATAGAGGCGGGCTGCGGTATCCGCCGTCGCCGCCGCGAAGGCAGCAAAATCGCTCTGCGGGCGAAGCAGCGGTCCGGTGAGCGTGTCATACCAAATGCGGCCCGGCATTTCCCAGGCGTTGCCGCCGATGGCCTCGGCGACGAGGTAGAAGGCGCGGTTGGGAATGCCCGAGTTGAGGTGCACCCCGCCGTTGTCGTCGTCCGTCTCGATGTAACCGGCCATGCTGTCCGGCTGCGGATCCTTGCCGAGCACATCATCGTTGTACGCTGTGCCGGGCGCTTTCATCGAGCGCAGGGCGATGCCCTCAACCTGTTCGGTGAATAGGCCTTCGCCGATCAGCCAGCTGGCCGCGCTGGTCGGCTGTCCCCGCAGATTTTGCTCGACGAGCGCGCCGAACACATCGGAAATGGACTCGTTGAGCGCGCCGGACTGACCCTGGTACTCTAGGTTCGCCGTGAATTGGGTGACGCCGTGCGTGAGCTCGTGACCGATCACACTCGGCGAAATGGTGAACCGGTTGAAAACCTGGCCATCTCCGTCGCCGAACACCATGCGTTCACCGTCCCAGAAGGCGTTGTCGTATTTCTGGCCATAGTGCACCGTGGCATCCATCGGCATACCACCGTTATCGATGCTGTCGCGTCCGAACTGGTTCCAGTACATCGCCTGGGTGGCTCCGAGGCTGTCATACGACTCGGTCACGGCAGGGTCGGTTCCGGCGGGCTGACCCTCCGTGCGCACCCGGCGACCGGGTAGGCGTTCGAGGCCACCGGCATCCGAAATGGTGCGATCGGATTCCCCCGGTGTGCGGGTGGGCAGGCTGCGCGCACTCGGGTGGGCGCGTGGATGCGTGCCATCGCGCAATTGCCGAATCCGCGAGTCCCGCAGTAGCGAGTCCCTGGCGGCAGCCGCGGCCCGCGCGAATTTGGGACCGTCCAGTTGTGCCAATCGCATCAGCAGGTACGGCGGCACGATCGTGCAGTGTGGGTGAATCTGCGGAGTGTGAATTGGCGGAGTGTGAATTGGCGGAGTGTGGATTTGCGGAGTGTGAATCTGCGGAGTGTCCATGTGCAGAGTCTGGCACCGGGCACCGACATCGCAACAGGTCGAAGCGCCCCGCTGAATAGACTCGCCTCATGCGCTTTGGAATCGTCATTCTCCCGCAGGACCCGTGGCCGCGTGCGCGCGAGAAGTGGCTCGGTGCCGAGCAGTACGGCTTCGACCACGCCTGGACCTACGACCATCTGTCCTGGCGGTCGCTCGTCGACGAACCCTGGAATGCGACCATTCCCACCCTGACCGCCGCAGCGGCCGTGACCGAACGTATCGTTCTGGGCACCTTTGTCTCCTCACCGAATTTTCGGCATCCGGTGCCGTTTGCCAAGGACATAGCCACCGTCGACGACGTGTCGAACGCACGGTTTCTGCTCGGGGTCGGGTCGGGCGGCACCGGGTTCGACGCCACCGTTCTGGGCCAGCCCGAGTACACGCCCCGGCAGCGGCACGAACGGTTCGCCGAATTCGTCGCCGACCTCGACCTCTTGCTACGCGGCGAGGAGGCGGGTTCCACCGCGGGAATCAGTTTCGCTGGTGACTGGTACTCGGCTGTCAATGCGCGCATGGTGCTGCCCGAGTCGACCGCCCCGGTGCGCCAACGCGTGCCGTTCGTCATCGCCGCCAACGGCCCCAAAGGCCTGG
This sequence comes from Cryobacterium sp. Hh11, assembly GCF_004404045.1. Taxonomy (NCBI): domain Bacteria; kingdom Bacillati; phylum Actinomycetota; class Actinomycetes; order Micrococcales; family Microbacteriaceae; genus Cryobacterium; species Cryobacterium sp. Hh11. The sequence goes on from NZ_SOHF01000020.1 coordinate 47,356, forward strand.
GACTGGTCAGTCGGTTCGGGCAGGGCTGGGTGACGACCGGCCAGGATGGAGCCTCGGGGGAGGACTGGTGGGAGGGCGTGCGCGGCCTCACGCACCGGCTGGACGACGTGGCGACCGCTGAAGGCCGAGACCCGGCCGCCATCGACCGCTACCTCTCACTCGACAGCGGCGGAACATATTCCCTGCAGAGCATGAATGCGTTCGAGGATGCCGTCGGCCGCGCTGCCGACCTCGGTTTCACCGACGTCATCAGCCACTGGCCGCGCGCCAGTGGAATCTACGCCGGCGACGAAGCCGTACTCGAAGCGGTGGCGGACACCTTCACCGAAATCAAATGAAGTAGCCGGTCGATCGGGGTTTCTGCCCGATGCCTGTCTAGGCTGGGTGCATGCGCGCACACGACGACCCCACGCCCCTGGTCCCTCGCACTCCGCTGAATGACCGGCTCGGCTGGCTCGGCCTGCGCAGCGGGCAGATTCTCCTCGTCATCGTGCTCGCGTCCGCCGTCATCTACGGACTCGTGCAGCTCAAGCTCGTCGTCATCCCGGTCTTGATCGCCATCATCCTTGCCTCGGCTCTGAGTCCGGTGATCAACGGACTGCGCAAGCGCGGCGTCGCCGCTATTCTGGCCACCTGGATCACCCTGCTCGGCGGCATCGCCGTGTTCGGCGGCATCATCACGCTCATCGTCTTCGCTGTGCGCGACCAGTGGAACGAACTGTTCTCCTCGGCCTCCGAGGGCATCGACAAGCTCCAGCAGTTCCTCATCGACGGACCGATCCAGGTCGACGAGCAGCAGATTACCGACGCCCGCAATAGTGTCGTCGATTTTCTCACCAGCAGTCAGTTCGGCTCGGGGGCGCTGGCCGGGGCATCCGCTGTTTTTGAACTGATCACCGGGTCAGTGCTGCTCGTGGTCATTCTGTTCTTCTTCCTTAAGGACGGCGGCCAGATCTGGAACTTCTTCCTGAGTCCGTTCAAGGGTGAGCGCCTGGCCCGTGGCCGACGCATCGGGCACACCTCCCTGCGCGTGCTGGGCGGGTACGTACGTGGCACCGCGATCGTCGCCGCCGTCGACGCCACCGCGATCGGCATCGGCCTGGCCATTTTGCAGGTTCCGCTCGCCCTGCCGCTCGCGGTCATCGTGTTCCTCGGAGCGTTTATTCCGCTGATCGGAGCGACCGCGGCCGGAGTGCTCGCCGCGCTGGTGGCCCTGGTCGCGAGTGGCCCGGTCGTGGCGCTGATCGTGCTCATCATCGTGGTCGCCGTCAACCAGCTCGAGGGAAACTTTCTGCAGCCGGTTGTCATGGCGCAGTCACTCAAACTGCATCCACTCGTCATCCTGGTCGGCCTGACCGCCGGAACCATTCTCGGCGGCATCGTCGGTGCCGTGCTCTCGGTGCCGATCGCTGCCGTCGCCTGGGCCATCGCCAAGGCCTGGAACACCCCGGATGCCCCACGCGCCATTTTGCCGAAGCGGCTCGTGCGTAAGCGCTAAACCCATCCTGCTCGTGCCACCGCTGCCACCCGCATGACTGGAGAACCATGACCGAGCAGAGCCATTTCCACCTGCCGCGCCCGCGCCTGACGCTCGAACAGGCGGCCGATCTCGCCCGCGAGCGGTTCAACGTCATCGGCGTCGTCACCGAGCTGGGCAGCAACCAGGACCGCAACTTTCGCATTCACACGGATGCCGCCACGGTCGTACTCAAGGTCTCCAACCCGGCCATCGCGGCCGTCGAGCTTGAGGCGCAGAACGCCGCTCTGGCTCACCTGCGCGGCTTGGGGCTCGACCTGCCAGCGGTGCTCCAGGCGATCGACGGCAACGAGATCCAGCGCATCACGATCGACGGGCAGACCCTCGATCTGCGCCTGCTGACCTACGTCGACGGGCATCCGCTGACCGATTCGGTGCGGCTCACGGCCGGGCAGGTGCGCTCGCTCGGCGACGTGGCCGGCCGGATCGTGCGTGGCCTGTCCAACTTCGAGCACGCGGGAACCGACCGCTTTCTGCAGTGGGACCTCCGGCGTGGGGGCGAGGTCATCGACGCACTCCTCGGCCAGGTCAATGACGAGGCGCGCCGCGAACATCTGCGCACCGTGACCGACGCCGCCCGAATGCAGCTCGCCCCGCTCAAGGGTGACCTGCGCGTGCAGACGATCCACGGCGACCTGACCGACGACAACGTCGTGAGCCGGGACGGCGACAGTATCTCCGGCGTCATCGACTTCGGCGACGTCGCCCAGGGCTGGCTCGTTGCCGAACTCGCCGCGACCTGCGCCTGTGTGTTGTATCGCAGCCCGCGGCATCCGCTGGCCATTCTCGACACCATCGACGCCTTCGCCAGGCAGGTACCGCTCTCCGACGCCGAACTCACCGCTCTCTGGCCCCTCATCGTGCTGCGCACGGCGGTGCTCGTGGTGAGCGGCGAAGCGCAGGTGCAACTCGATGATGACAACGACTATGCCGACGCCAACCGTGCCCGCGAGTGGCTCGCCTTCGCCACGGCCGCCGACCAGGACGGCGCCGAACTCGAGGCACTCATTCGCTTCATCGTGACCGCACCCGATGCGTCGGTCGCGGCAACCGAATACCCGCTGGCTGGTGTGCTCGACCCGGCCGCGCTCGTCGACCTGTCGGTCACCAGCGCCGCGTTCGACGCCGGAGTCTGGCTGGAACCCGGCATTGACGAGCGCGTGGCAGCGGATGCCGCAGCCCAGCTCGGCCACGCCGTCACCCGCTACGGCGAATACCGGCTCTCCCAAACTCGCATTAACACGGCCGAGGAATCGGTCACCCTGGCCCTCGGCGTCGAGGTGATTCTGCCGGCCGGCAGCCACATCACCGCGCCGATCGCGGGGACGGTTGTGGCCGTCGATGCCGACACGGTGCGGCTCGAGGCCGCCCACTTTGACCTGTGGCTGACCGGCATCGACGTCGCGGCCATCGACGGCCAGACCGTCGAAGCCGGAACGACTCTCGGTACCGCTCTCGGTGCGGCTCAGGCCAGTTCGGCCGGTGCCCGCCACGGCGTGTCCACGGCCCGCGTGACCCTGCAGACCAGCCGGCTTCGCGGCATCCGCCCGCCGTTCTTCGCCGCACCGTCACACGCGGCGCTCTGGCAGCGGGTCTGCCCCGACCCGTCAGCGCTGCTCGGGCTGGAAACCGCGCGTTCACTGGCCGATGCCGGCGCCCTGCTGCAGCGCCGGGACCAGTCCTTTGCGCGCGTACAGGAACACTATTACCAAGCCCCGCCGCAGATCGAACGTGGCTGGCAACATCACCTCATCGATACTCACGGCCAGGCCTACGTCGATATGGTGAACAATGTCACGACAGTCGGACACGGGCACCCGCGCATTGCCGAGGCCGCGCGCAGCCAATGGTCGCTGCTGAATACCAACTCCCGCTTTCACTACGAGGAGCTCGTGCGCTTCACCGAGCGCCTCGCCGCACTCGCCCCCGACCCGCTCGACACCGTCTTTCTGGTCAATAGCGGCACCGAGGCCGTCGACCTCGCCCTGCGCCTCGCCCTCAGCTACACGGGCCAGGACACCGTGCTCGCGGTGCGCGAGGCCTATCACGGCTGGTCGCTGGCAGCGGATGCCGTCTCCTCCTCGGTCGCCGACAACCCCCGGGCGCTCGACACCAGGCCCGACTGGGTGCACCTGGTCGAAGCGCCGAACGCCGTGCGCGGCAAATATCGGGGCATGCAGTCTGCCCCGCAGTACCTCGAAGACCTCGACGGCGATCTGCGGGACCTGGCCGACGCCGGGCGCACGGTAGCCGCGTTCATCGCCGAACCCGTATTCGGCAATGCCGGCGGCGTGTTATTGCCCGACGGTTACCTGGCCGGCGTCTACGAGCGGATGCGCGCCCGCGGCGCACTCTGCATCGCCGACGAGGTGCAGGTGAGCTACGCCCGACTCGGCAAGCACTTCTGGGGTACCGAGCAACAAGGAGTGGTTCCCGACATCATCACCATCGCCAAGGCGATGGGCAACGGGCATCCGCTCGGCGCGGTCATCACCCGCCGCGACATTGCGGAGCGCTTCAGCGAGGAGGGACCGTTCTTTTCGTCGGCTGGCGGCAGCCCGCTGAGCTGCCGCATCGGCCTGACCGTGCTCGACATCATGCGCGACGAAGGCCTGCAACACAATGCTGAGGTCGTCGGCCGGCATCTCAAACAGGGCCTGGAACGGCTCGGCGAACGCTTCGATCTGATCGGTGCGGTGTACGGAATGGGGCTCTACCTCGGCGTCGAGCTGGTCAGCGACCGCGCCGCCTTCACTCCGGCGACAGGCGCGGCCGCGCGGCTCTGCGACGAGCTACTGCTGCGCGGCTGCATCGTGCAGCCCACCGGCGACTTCAAAAACGTGCTCAAGATCAAGCCGCCGCTCTGTCTCAGTAGCGCCAGCGCCGACCATTTTCTGGCCGCGCTGGCCGACGCACTGGGTGCCATCGCCCCCAGAGCAGCGCAGCCCCCGACGCTTAGCGCCGCGTCTTCGCGCTAAGGCTCGGCGACGGTGTCGGCTCGGCGATGAACGCCAGGCCGCCGGCACTGTTGGCCGAGAGCATGAGGGCTTCGATCCAGTCCCGGTTGATCGACGGGGTGCGACTGCCAAAATATCGGTAGTACAGCGTGCTCGTCGGGTCGAGCCAGATCGCGCTGCGACCACTTCCCTCGTCGGCCGAATCGGACCAGGTGAAAATGAAACTCTCCCGGCGCCGCAGCTTGGTGCTGATCACGATCTGCAGGTGCATGAGGGCACGATCGTCGAAGGTGATCACGATACTCGGATTGCCATACAGTAACGTACCCATGTTCATGCACCTCCTCGATTGTTCCCCCACTGTAGCGCTATGAGCGGGCGGGAATAGACCGGGCGCATGGCACCAAAACGGGAGGTTGTGCCGGTTTTACCCGGGTGCTCTGCTAGGGTATCAAGGTTGCCGTTCAACGGCCGCGGATAAAGAGAGCTCAGGCATCCTGCCAAGGGCACCGCGCAGTGAGAGAAAGGGGATCCCACTTTATGGCACTCGAACCAGATGCTAAGAAGGCGATCATCGAAAAGTACGCTACCCACCCAGGCGACACCGGGTCCCCGGAAGTTCAGATTGCAATGCTCACGCAGCGCATTCTTGACCTCACCGAGCACCTGAAAGAGCACAAGCACGACCACCACTCACGTCGTGGCCTGCTTCTTATGGTTGGTCAGCGTCGCCGTCTGCTCGGTTACCTGTCGGACATCGACATCACTCGGTACCGCACACTGATCGGCAGCCTCGGCCTGCGTCGCTAATTTCGTGCAGTCTAATTGCACGAAGCGAATGCAGCGTTGACAACGCGAACTTCTTCACAACGGGTCGTCACCTTTTAGGTGGCGGCCCGTTGTGCGTTCCGCCGCCGAGCGGGGGTAGAACAGCGGCTTGCTAACATGGATGGTTGGCAATAACGAACGGAAATCAGCATGAGTCTTAGGCGCATCAAGAGTATTGAAGATTCGATAGCAGACTCGCTGGAAAAGGGCCACAGCCTCAAACGCACCCTCGGCACCTGGGACCTCATGATCATGGGCGTAGCGGTCGCCGTCGGAGCTGGAATCTTCTCGGTCGGCGCCAAGGCAGCCGGCAGCTACGCCGGACCGTCGGTCACCCTGGCCTTCCTGCTCGCCGCCTTCACCTGCGCCCTCGCGATCATGTGTTACGCCGAGTTCGCCTCGGCTGTGCCCGTCGCCGGGTCCGCCTACACCTTCACCTACGCGACCCTCGGCGAGCTGCTCGCCTGGATTATCGGCTGGGACCTCATTCTCGAGATGCTCACGGCTGCCGCCGTCATCGCCAAGTACTGGGGCATCTACCTCAGCACCGTGTTCGATCTGGCCGGCTGGAACATTCCAGCGACGATCACCGTGATCGGCCTCGACGTCAGCTGGGGAGCTTTCGTCATCGTCGCCATCTTCACCGCCCTGCTCGTGCTCGGCACCCAACTCTCCGCCCGCGTCGCCAGCGTCTTCACGATCATCAAGGTCGCCATCGTGGTCTTCGTCATCATCGTCGGCGCGTTCTTCATCAACACCGCGAACTACACGCCGTTCATTCCGGCCGAAGTTCCCAGGGCCGGCGGCGAGGGCGACGTCTGGATGCAGTCCCTGTTCTCCTTCATGACCGGGGCGGCCCCGGCGCAGTACGGCCTGTTCGGCCTGCTGGCCGGTGCATCCCTGGTGTTCTTCGCGTTCATCGGCTTCGATGTGGTTGCGACGAGCGCCGAAGAGGTCAAGAACCCGCAGAAGACCCTGCCGCGCGGCATCTTCGCCGGCCTGGCGATCGTCACGGTGCTCTACCTCGGCGTCAGCCTCGTCCTCACCGGCATGGTTCCGTACACCGTACTGGCGAACGACCCGAACGCCTCCCTCGCGACCGCATTCGTCGCGGTCGGCGCCGGCTGGGCCGCTCAGGTGATCTCGATCGGAATCCTGGTCGGCCTCACCACCGTGATCATGGTGCTGCTGCTCGGCCTGTCCCGCGTGCTGTTCGCCATGAGCCGCGACGGCCTGCTGCCGCGCTGGCTCAGCGTCACGAGCGAAAAACGCCGCACGCCGGCGCGCATTCAGATTATCTCTGGTACCGCCGTCGCTCTCATCGCCGGACTCACCGACGTGGGGGTGCTCGAAGAGATGATCAACATCGGAACACTGTCGGCCTTCGTGCTGGTGAGCATCGCCGTCGTCGTGCTCCGCAAGAAGCGTCCCGACCTGCCGCGCGCGTTCAAGGTGCCGTTCTCGCCGGTGTTGCCGATCCTGTCGGCCGTGCTCTGCGTCTGGCTGATGCTCAACCTGACCACCCTCACCTGGGCACGGTTCGGGGTGTGGCTGGCCGTCGGGTTCCTCGTCTACTTCGCCTACGGTCGCCGCCACTCCGTGCTCGGCATCAAGCAGCGTGCGGCTGCTGCCGAAGCGGCCAGGGTCGAAGCTGGCGCCGCGACCAAGCCCGTCGACTAGCCGGCAAACTCGCCGTTCGTGTTCATCTCTTCCTGAATCATGAGGGCGAGTTGGCGCAGGAGGACCGCATCGACCCCCGAGTCCGCGCGCGGTTCCGGATCGAACACGCCGAGGGCGCCGATGCGCTCGCCCGAGGCTGCTTCGATGGGGAATCCGGCATAGAAACGCATGTGGGGCGCGCCGGTGACGAAGGCTTTGCGCCGCAGGCGTTGATCGGCGAGCGTGTCGGGCACGATGACGGCACCGCGTGCGCGCACGACCATCGCCGACATCGAATCGCTCCAGGCCGGGGTCGGCAAGGCGGGGCCGGTACTCGACCGAATCTGCAGGCGATTACTGTCCCGAATAGCGAAGAGAGCGGATGCCGTACCGAAAGACTGCTGCGCCAGCGCCACAATATGATCCAACCGGGTGTCACAGCCGCGTCTGAGGTGGCGCTGGTCACCGCCACGGATGGGCGCCGTCCTGGGCGGTGCATCGGTGGATCCGAGCGGTACCGGATAGCGGCTGCGCTGCACGACCTCCAGACGCCCCGCCATCTTCTTGGCTAGAAATTCGCCCCAGTGGCGATAATCGGTGGAATCGGACAGACCAGCGGAGGCTGGAAACTCGGCGTCCGCCACGGGGACGAATACGGAGCGACGCATCGACAGACAGACCCGTTCGGTGATCGCGTCGAGCGATCGGGCGTGCCGATCGGCAATTGTTCCGCCGAGGCTGTTGAAGATCGGAATAGCACGAATGGGTTGGATACCCTGAACGTAAATGTACGCGCTGTCATTCGTGTGTCGTTCGACAAAATTCAGTAGTCGAGTGAGGTCGGCCTGCCAGGTTCGCTCGGCCGTGAGGTGCAGGGCGTCACCGACGCCCAGAACGACGACGATCGCATCGAGGCGCCGAAGGTCAGCCCCACGCAGTTGTACCTGCGCGGAGGCCAGCAGCCCGATCGAGCTGGCAATGAGGGCGACGTCCGCTCCGCGCTGTGTGCGCCCCGAAAGCGCCCGAGCGAGCGAACCGGGCAACGCGAGGTCGTGGCTGCTGACGCCCCAGCCGGCGGCCGGCCCGCTGCCGAGCACGAGAATGCGATCGCTGTCGATGCCGGGGGAGTGGGCCACCGGGGTGTCGCTGGGCTGCGGAATGGTGACGCTGCCCTGCATGCTGATCGCGGCCCAGGTACGCATCATTCCGGCTGCCGCCACCCGCGCGAGTCCCTGCATCGGCGCATCCTCATTTCAGTCACTAACACTTTGACTGACACTGGAACGTGTGCCACCCATTCTCATGGCACCAGTTCGGGGCGGTTTACTGCCGGGAATGCGGTCAACCCGGCCGCAGTTACTGGTAATATCAATGCAAACGCATTGATTTTCCTGGAGGTTTACATGCAGTTCGGAATCTTCACCGTCGGCGATCGCACCGTTGACCCCACGACCGGGCGGGAACCGTCCGAGCACGAGCGCATCTCGGCAATGGTCACGATCGCCCAGAAGGTCGAAGAAGTAGGCCTCGACGTCTTCGCCACCGGTGAGCACCACAATCCGCCCTTCGTGCCGTCGTCCCCGACCACCATGCTCGGCTACATCGCAGCAAAGACGCGCCGCATCATCCTCTCGACCGCGACCACCCTGATCACGACCAACGACCCGGTGAAGATCGCCGAGGACTACGCGATGCTGCAGCACCTGTCCGAGGGTCGGGTCGATCTCGTGCTCGGTCGCGGCAATACCGGCCCGGTGTACCCGTGGTTCGGCCAGGACATCCGTCAGGGCATCCCACTGGCCCTGGAGAACTATGCGCTGCTACGTAAACTCTGGCGTGAAGACGTGGTGAATTGGCAAGGCCAGTTCCGCACCCCGCTGCAGGATTTTCAATCAACGCCGCGCCCGCTCGATGGTGTGCCGCCCTTCGTCTGGCACGGCAGTATCCGCAGTCCGGAGATCGCCGAGCAGGCCGCCTTCTACGGTGACGGCTTCTTCGCCAACCACATCTTCTGGCCGGCCAGTCACACCCAGAAAATGGTCGGTTACTACCGCGAGCGGTTTGAGCACTACGGACACGGATCCGCCGAGCAGGCCATCGTCGGTCTCGGCGGCCAGATCTTCATGCGCAAGAATTCCCAGGACGCCGTGAACGAATTCCGCCCCTACTTCGACAACGCACCCGTCTACGGACACGGCCCGTCGCTGGAAGACTTCACCGAGCAAACCCCGCTCACCGTCGGCAGCCCGCAGCAGATCATCGACCGCACCCTCGGTTTCCGCGACTACGTCGGGAACTACCAACGCCAGCTCTTCCTCATGGATCACGCCGGTCTGCCGCTGAAAACCGTGCTGGAGCAACTTGACCTTCTGGGCGAAGAGGTCGTGCCGGTGCTCCGCCGCGAGTTTGCCAAAAATCGACCGGCCACCGTGCCTTCCGGGCCCACCCACGCCTCATTGTCGGCCGCCGCAGCGGCTGTGCCCATCGGAATGACGGATGCTGCCACGCCGGTTGCCAGCTAGGCCGTCGGCCTGATGGGCGCTTTCTAACAGGTCTGTTAGAGTTGGCGGGGTTGATTGTGAGATCAACCCGTCCAACTCGCCTGTCATACGGGCACGCGAGCCTTCGTCGCCAGCATGGCGAGAAGCAAACTTAAAGGAGAAAACCCCCACATGGAGGGTCCAGAAATCACGTTCGCCGAAACCGTTATCGATAACGGCAAGTACGGCAAGCGCACCATCCGTTTTGAAACCGGGCGTCTCGCCCAGCAGGCGCAGGGTTCTGCCGCCGCCTACATTGACGAAGAGACGATGCTGCTCTCCGCCACGAGCGTCAGCAAGCAGCCGAAGGACAACTTCGACTTCTTCCCGCTCACCATCGACGTTGAAGAGCGCATGTATGCAGCCGGCCGCATCCCGGGCAGCTTCTTCCGCCGCGAAGGTCGTCCCTCGACCGACGCCATCCTCACCTGCCGTCTGATCGACCGGCCGCTGCGCCCGTCGTTCGTCGATGGTCTCCGCAACGAGATCCAGGTTGTCATCACCGTTCTGGCCATCGAGCCCGACGAACTGTACGACGTGCTCGCGATCAATGCGGCCTCCATGTCGACGCAGCTCGCCGGACTGCCGTTCTCCGGACCGATCGGTGGCGTTCGCGTCGCCCTCATCCCGGACGAGAACGGTGGCGGCCAGTGGGTTGCCTTCCCGAAGCACTCGCAGCTTGATGACGCCGTGTTCAGCATGGTCGTCGCCGGCCGTGTCGTCACGGACGCCAACGGTGTGCAGGACGTCGCGATCATGATGATCGAGGCCGAAGCGACCGACGCAGCCTGGAACCTGATCAAGGGCGGCGCCATCGCGCCGAACGAAGCCGTCGTTGCCCAGGGCATCGAGGCTTCCAAGCCCTTCATTAAGCAGCTTGTCTTCGCGCAGCAGCAGGTAGCGGATGCCGCCGCCAAGCCGACCGCCGACTTCGCACTCTTCCCGCCGTACCAGCCGGCCACCTACGACGCGGTCGCCGCGCTGGCCTACGACCAGCTCAAGACGGTCTACACGATCGCCGACAAGGTCGAGCGTCAGAACGCTGACGACGCGCTCAAGGCATCCGTCAAGATCGCCATCGCGGCCAAGGTTGAAGCCGGCGAGCTCGACGCGAGCGCCAACAACCAGGTCAACGCGGCGTACAAGTCGGTCACCAAGCTCGTCGTTCGCTCACGCGTGCTCAACGAGGGCATCCGTATCGACGGTCGTGGACTTGCGGACATCCGTCCGCTCGATGCCGAGGTTGCGGTCATCCCGCGCGTGCATGGTTCGGCCATCTTCCAGCGCGGTGAAACCCAGATCCTGGGCGTGACCACGCTGAACATGCTGAAGCTCGAGCAGTCGATCGACTCGCTGAACCCGGTCACCAAAAAGCGTTATATGCACAACTACAACTTCCCGCCCTACTCGACCGGTGAAACCGGCCGGGTCGGAACGCCGAAGCGTCGCGAGATCGGCCACGGAGCGCTCGCTGAGCGTGCCCTGGTTCCCGTGCTGCCCACGCGTGAGGAGTTCCCGTACGCTATCCGTCAGGTCTCCGAGGCGCTCAGCTCCAACGGTTCCACCTCGATGGGTTCCGTCTGCGCTTCGACCCTGTCGCTGCTGAACGCCGGAGTGCCGCTGCGCGCCCCGGTCGCCGGTATCGCCATGGGCCTGATCAGCGACACCGTTGATGGTCAGACCCGTTACGCGGCGCTGACCGACATCCTCGGTGCCGAAGATGCCCTCGGCGACATGGACTTCAAGGTTGCCGGCACGAGCGAATTCATCACCGCGATCCAGCTGGACACCAAGCTCGACGGTATTCCCGCCTCGGTCCTGGCCGGCGCGCTGAACCAGGCGAAGGATGCCCGCGCCACGATCCTCTCCGTGTTGAACGCGGCGATCGACGCTCCCGACGAGATGGCGCCCACCGCGCCGCGCGTCATCAGCGTGCAGATCCCGGTCGACAAGATCGGCGAGCTGATCGGCCCGAAGGGCAAGACGATCAACTCGATCCAGGACACCACCGGTGCCGACATCTCGATCGAGGAAGACGGCACCGTGTACATCGGAGCCGTCGACGGGCCGTCAGCCGAGGCCGCTCGCGCCCAGGTCAACGCCATCGCGAACCCGACCAACCCCGAGGTTGGCGAGCAGTTCCTCGGAACCGTCGTCAAGATCGCCGCGTTCGGTGCCTTCGTTTCGCTGCTCCCGGGCAAGGATGGTCTGCTGCACATCTCCGAGGTGCGTAAACTTGCTGGTGGCAAGCGCGTCGAGAACGTCGAAGACGTGCTCGGCGTCGGCCAGAAGGTTCTCGTGGAAATCACGAAGATCGATGACCGTGGCAAGCTCTCGCTCGCTCCGGTGCTCGATGAGGCTGCTGACACCGAAGGTCGCGCTGCGGCTTCCGACAGCGCAGACGCTTCGATCGAGGCGTAAGACTAAACCTTGCCCCAATAGATCTCCCGATCACCTCTCGCCAGGTCGGTCGGGTAGACGGAAGGCCCGCACTGCTTGCAGTGCGGGCCTTTTCGCGTTTCTGACGCGAAAGAAGGCCCGCGCACGCCTTGTTGAGGCCCCGCACCGGGTCTACGTTCGTGGCATGACAAATCAACGATTGGCTTCACGGTTTTTGCCTCGCCTCGGCGCTGTCGCCCTGGTCACTGTTGCCCTGCTGGCCGGCGCGGTGAGCGCCCCGGCGCTCGCGCAGACCTCTCCGTCCGTCAAAGCCTCCGCAACCAGCTACGTCGCTCTCGGCGACTCGTTCACCTCGGGTCAGGGTGCCCCGCCCTACGTGCTGGACGGCACCGCGTGCCTGCGTTCCAAGCGCGCCAGCTACCCGATCTTCGCGGACCTGGTCAGTCCGTTCAAACTCGTGTCGAACAAAGCCTGTTCCGGAGCCAGCACAGTGGATGTTCCCGCTCAGCTTCTCGGGGTCAGCCAGAGTACCGCTCTGGTCACGCTGACCGTCGGCGGCATCGATGCCGGCTCCACCATCGTTTTGGCGGCGTGTGCGCCCGACCCGGCCGGCCCGGTCTGCCTCGACGCCATCCAAGACAGCGTGGCTCAGCTGAGCGTTCTGGCCCCCAAGCTCGTGGGCACCTACGGTCTAGTGGCGGCGACGTTGCCGCAGGCGAAGATCGCGGTGCTCAGTTATCCGCGCCAGTTCAAGCCGGGATTCTCCCCGCTGGGCGACGTGCTCAATGGTGCCACTGACGCACTGAACACTGTTATCGCGGGATCCGTGGCGGCGATGGCGACGCCACGCATCCACTTTGTCGATGCCGCGCAGGAATTCGCTGCACACGGCATCGGGTCGCGCGTTCCATACTTCGCATTTGATGCGCTGAACCCGTTCGCGCCGGCCAACTTTCACCCGAACGCGCTTGGCAATAGCCTCGGTTACACTCGTGCCCTCGTGAATGACGGGGTGCTGCGCCTCCGCTAACGGCGATTCAGCGTACGTATTCAGCGTACGTATTCAGCGATACGCATTCAGCGGCAGCCATCTAATTGAAAGAATCATTAGGTAGCGATATACTGAACCTGTGTTGTCTTCTGGTTTGCCCGCCGCCCAATTGAAGTCCGACCTGTTCAAGGCGCTCGGGCATCCGTTGCGGGTGCAGGTTTTGGAACAGCTCGTCGCCGGTGAACGCTCGGTGGGGTCACTCGCCGAAGCACTCGGCTGCGAGCTGTCCAACCTGTCGCAGCAGCTCGGTGTGCTGCGGCGGGCGGGGGTCGTGGTGACCCGGCGCGAGGGCAACTCCATCTTCTATGCGCTGCGCGACCAGGGCGCGGTGGAGCTGCTGGCCGCGGCCAAGCGCATGGTGCTGGCCAGCCTCACCGACTCGCACGCACTGCTGCGCCACCTCGAGCAGGACTAACACCCGCGCGACGCGGCCTACAGGTCGTTGCCGGCGTAGGAGAGGTTGAAGCTCTTATTGGTGAGCGGAAAGTCGGGAACGATCGTTTCCGACAGGGCCTGCGGCACGGCGGGCCAGTTCAGGAACGACGGGTCGACGATCTTGACCCGGGCGAGCGTGCCGTCGGCGGCGAGCTCGACTCGGTGGGTTGCCGTACCCCGCCAGGCCTCGACCAGGGCCAGCCCGGTTCCGGCCGCGGTCGGGTTGACGCTGTACGCGGTCCCCGTGTGCCCCTGCAGTCGTTTCAGCAAGTCGAGCACGATGGCCGTCGACACCTTGACCTCCCGAGCGCGCACGGTGTAGCGAGCGAGCACGTCGCCGCCGTCCTCGGTCACGATGTGAAAGACCTCGCCGAGATTGACGAACGGATGCTCAAGGCGAGCGTCGGTCTCGATTCCGGAGGCGCGGGCGACGTAGCCGAGCGTGCCAAGCGTGGTCGCATGGGCCCGGGACAGGCGGGCCGTGCCGGTGAAGCGGCCGCGCACGATGGCGTGGCCGAGCGTGATCTCGGCCAGTTCGGCCATGGCGGCGGCAATGCGCGCCAGATCGTCGGCGTTCGGCAGGGCGGTGACCCTGGTACCACCGATGGTGAGAGCGCCGCGGAGCAGACGGTGCCCGGTGACCGATTTGTTGATGCGCATGAGCTGCTCACGCAGGCCCTGAGCGTGCGCGTCGATGATGCCGAAGCCGACATCGTTGGCGAGTGAGCCCAGGTCAGTGACGTGGTTGTACAGCCGCTCCAGTTCCAGGAGCAAGGCCCGCAACAGCCGGTCGGGTTCGGAGACCGGGGTGCCGGTGGCCTGCTCGACGGCCATGACGAAGGCGAGGGAGTGGCCGACGGCCGTGTCCCCGCTGATTTGCTCGGCGAGCAGCACGCCCTCAGCCGCGTTCTTGCCCTCGAAGACCTTCTCGACGCCGCGGTGCAGGTACCACTGGCGCGCTTCCATGCGCACGATCGTCTCGCCGACGACCGAGAACCGAAAGTGTCCGGGCTCGATGATCCCGGCGTGAATCGGTCCGACGGCGATCTCATAAACCCCGGGACCTTCGACCGGGACGAACGGGAAGGATTCTACGTCGGGCTCGAACTCGGGTACGACCGAATTGGCCTTGAGCATGGGATACCAGCCGCGCGGCCAGTGGCCGTGGCGCACCAAACGGTGGGGCTGCGGGTGATCCCGCGGCTCGACACCGTACAGATCGCGAATCTCCCGCTCGAAGTTCCCGGCCGAAAACGACAGTTCGGCGAGGCTGGGAATCCAGGCGTCCGTGCGTGGCACGCTCACTGACAGATCAGCGCGCAGGGAAGGGTCTGCTCCGACAAAGGAATACACGATGCGAAACTGGTCGCTGTCTTCGTGGCACGCGATCAGGGCCAGACGACTGCCGGCATCCAACAGGGCACCGGCTGTCGTCGCCAGCCTCGAACGGTCGAGGTGCCGCAGCTCGGCACCGTCGCCGGCGGCCAGGCCGCGTTCGGTGGAGCGGCCGGAAGCCAACTCATCGGCGGCGTGGTCTTCAGGCGTCATATCATTGGCTCGTCGGTCATCGCGCATCACTTGGTGCCTCCCAGAACGGCTGTGGCTTGCAGCAACAGAGTGCCGACCGGCTCGGCCACGAAGGCGATCGTCGCTGTGGTCGCCAGGGCCAGGATGATGGGCAAAATTGGACCGTGGGTGGAATAGTCCGGCGTGAACGCCTGGGGGCTCGGGGGCACGGTGGCCGTGGGAGCGCCGATGGTCATCTGCACGGTCAGCCGGGTGAAGGCGGCGAAGATGACGAGCAGCAGCAGGAGGGCCGCGCCGACGACTCCGCCGAGTCCCACCGACCAGCCGGCCATGATGATGCCGACCTCGGAGAAGAAGATGCTGAACGGGGGAAAGCCAACGATCGCCGCCATGGCCATCAGCCAGGGGATGGCGAGCCCGGGTCGTCGCACCAGCAGAGCCCGCACATCGGCGATCACCGGGGTGCCCTCGATCTTCAGGATGCGTCCGGAGATGACGAACAGGGTCGCCTTGATCAAGCCGTGGCCGAGAATGTAGAGCAACACCGACGGGAGGGCAGCCGGGCCGATGGCGACACCGATCGCCATGAGCCCCATGTGTTCGATGCTGGAGTAGGCGAGCATCCGCTTGTAATCGCGTTGCCGAATGAGCAGGGATGCGGCAACGAGCAGGGACAGCAGCCCGCCGATGCAAAGCATGGTGCGCAGAAACTCCGGACCGATCACGAGGTTGGTGATCGACTGGATGCGCAGGATGGCGTAGAGGGCGACCGAGAGCAGTACGCCGGACATGAGGCCGGAAACGGGCGCCGGGGCCTGGCTGTGGGCATCCGGCAGCCAACTGTGCATCGGGGCCAGGCCGGACTTGGTCGCGAATCCGAGCACGGCGAGGGCGCCGCCGGCGGTGATGAGTGCTGGGTCGAGGCCGAGGTCGGCCTGGCTCAGTAGACGCCAGGACAGGGTGGGGGTGTCGGTGCCGACCGAAGCGGCGTAGATGAGCACGATGCCGAGCAGCGCGATCGCGACACCGACCGAGCCGAGGATGACGTATTTCCAGGCGGCTTCGAGCGACCGCCGGGTGCGGTGGTGGCCGACCAGAAAGGCGGTGGCGATGGTCGTGGCTTCGACGGCCGCCCACATCAGGCCGATGCTGTCGGCGAGCACGGCGAGGGACATAGCGGCCAGGAACAGGGCGATAAGCGCTTCGTAGCCGGCGGCATCCCGGGTGCGGCTCGACGCCGCGCTACTGAGACCACCCCAGGTGGAGACGAGTCCGACCGCTCCGACGACACTGAGCATATAGGCCGAGAGAGCATCGGCGCGCAGCATGCCGCCGCCGGCGGAGGGCACATCGCCGCCCAGCACGGCACCGATCAGGAACAGGCCGGAAACCAGCACGGCGCTCGATGCGGCGACACCGACGAAACGGCGGAGCGAAGACCCGCGCAGCAGCAGGCTGAGACCGGCGAAGACGAGTGGGCCGACGAGGGGCATCCACAGAATAACTGACATCAATCGTGCAACTCTCTGAGCTGATCGACGGCGGTGCCGCCGAACTTGGTGCGCATGCGGCCGGCAAAAACATGCAGAATGAGCACGACCAGCAGCACGTCGAGGGAGACCGCGAACTCGAGCAGAATCGGTACGCCGCCGCTGGTCAAAAACGCGATGGTGGCAATTCCGTTGTCGAGCAGTAGAAAGCCGATCAGCTGCGAGCGGGCGCGACGCCGACTGATCAGCAGCAGGAAGCCGATCAGGACCATGGCCAGCCCGATCGGGGCAGCATGGCCTGTCGTGGTGTCGCCGAGCCCGAAGATCCGGCTGACGACGACGTAGCTGAGAATCGTCAGGAGCGTGACGGCCAGCAGAGCGGCGGTCGGATTGAGCCGGGGTGACTCCTGAATCTGCTTGATCGACGCCTTGGACTGGTGCGCGAGCACCCAGGGCAGTCCGATGCCCTTGACCGAGAGGATGAGCAGCGACACGAGCACGAGTTCGGACTCACCCTCGGCGATGCCGATCACCGCAACGAGCGCGGCGAGGGCGACGCCCTGCAGCGCGAGCAGACGGATGGACGCGAGCAGCGAGTGTCGCCAGACCATGAGCGCGCTGGTCAGCAGCAGGGCTCCGGTACAGAGACCGATCAGTTGCGGAAAGAAGGTTTCAAACACGACGGATGCTCCTCAGGCGACCAGATAGGAGGCGGTGACGGCCAGGAAGGCGAGGGCGAACGAGCCCGCGAGCAGCTCGGGCACCTGGAACAGGCGTACCTTGGCGAGAAAGATCTCGCCGACGCTGAGCAGCACCCCCAGCACCAGCACCTTCACGGCGATCGAGACGACGCCAATCACGAGGCCCAGGGCGCTGAAATCAGTGACGATGCCCCATGGCACGATCAGGTTGCTGACCAGGCCGAGCAGGGCAGCCAGCTTCAGCCAGGAGCCGACTTCGAGCCAGGCGAGGTCACGTCCGCTCGCTTCGAGCGTCATCGCCTCGTGCAGCATGGTCACCTCAAGGTGAGTGCCAGGGTTATCGATGGGCAGTCGGGCGGTCTCGGCCATAATGGCGATCGACAGCGCGACGAGGGCCAGCACGCTGACCGGCGAGATGATCAGCTCGGGGGAGAGCAGCCGGGTTTCAACGATGACCGACAGGGTGCTGGTTCCGGCCGGAATTGAGAACGCGTAGACCGAGAGCAGCAGGGTCGGCTCAACCAGCGCGGCAACCGTCATGTGTCGGCTGGACCCCATGCCGCCGAAGGCGGTACCGCCGTCGAGGCCGACCAGGGCGAGGGCTACGACGCCGATCAGCATGATGGAGACAATGACGAACAGGTCGCTGGGAATCAGCGCGAACGGAATCGTGCCGACCAGCGGCAGCAGCACGCAGAGCAGCAGGCTCGACACGACCAGGGCGACCGGACCGACTCGCAGCATCCAGCTGCTGTCGGTGCCGCGCACCGGGTTCTTCGCGAGGAGCTTGCGCAGGTCGCGCCAGGGCTGCCAGATTCCGGCGCCGGCGCGGCCCTCGATGGTGGCTCGCACCTGCCGGATCACACCCATCAGCAGCGGGGCGAGGAACACGAACAAGACAACCTGCACGAGGGCGATGATGATGGCGCTGACGTCCGTGGCATTCGCGTCGTAATTGTTCATAGGGAGACCACAATCAGCACGATCAGCAGCGCCACAAAGGAATAGGAGAGGTAGCGGTGGATGCTGCCGTTGGCGACGTGCCGCACGACCACGCCGTAGCGCTGGAACAGGTTGAGCACCGGACGGTACAGCCGGGTCTCGATCACATCGGAGACGCTCTGTTCCACCCGCACGCGTTCCACCAGATAGCGGGACTCGGCCACGTGGGTGACCTGCACGTCACGGGAGGGCTTGAGCACGTCGTCGAAGACGCGAACCAGCGGCTCCGCATACGACGTCGCGGTGTACTGCATGCGTGGCCGGGCTCGAGATCCGCCGCCACCCCAGGGCAGGTCGACGGTACGGTGCGGATGCCGGCGGGCCGAGACGATGATCGCGACGATCACCGGGATGGCGACGAGGGCCGACAGGACGACGAGCATGATCGGGTCGAGCACAGCGCCGATGCCCGGCAGCGATACCCCGCCGAGTCCGACGGACCGCACAGCGGCCGTCGGGTCCGAACTGACCGTGGTCGCCACGAGGGCGGCGATCGGTCCCGGCAGCAAGCCGAGAGCGAGTACGGCCAGGGCGCCGAGGGCGAGTGAAATGCGCATCAGCGCCGGCACTTCCCGGGCATCCGCTGCGGCGGTGCTTCGTGGCCGGGCCAGGAAGGCGATGCCGTAGGCCTTGACGAAGGTGAGCAGGGCCAGCCCCGCGGTCAGGGCGATCACGGCGACGGCGAGCGGCATAGCGACGGATGCCGCGACCGAGACGACCGCCCCATCGAGACGACCGCCGTGAATGAGGGACTGCAGCAGCATCCACTCGGCGACGAAACCGCTCGTGATCGGGATGGCGGCCGCGCCGAGGCTGGCGATGCCGAACGCGGCGGCAGTGACGGGCATACGGGCGCCGAGGCCGCCGAGCCGGTCGAGGTTGCGTTCGCCGGTGGCGTGGATAATGGCGCCAGCACCGAGGAACAGCGTGGACTTGAATGCGGCGTGGCTGACGGCGAGCAGCAGGGCGGCGACGAGCGCGGCATCCGCTGCCGCTTGCGCGTCGTAGCCGCGCAGCAGCATGCTCGCGCCGAGGCCGAGAAAGACCAGACCCATGTTCTCGGTGGTCGAGTACGCCAGCAAAACCTTGAGGTCACTTGACACGGAGGCCTGCAGAATGCCGTACAAAGCGGATGCGCCACCGACCAGCATGATCGCAATGCCCCACCAGGCCGGACCGTCGGGCAGCAGACGCACGCAGACCAGCAGGCCGCCGTAGACGCCGATCTTGACCATAGCGCCGCTCATCGCAGCCGAGACGTGGCTCGGGGCTTCGGGCAGTACCCGGGGTACCCAGACGTGCAGCGGAACGAGTTCGGCCTTGCCGCCAAAACCGAGCAGGAACAGTACAAAGGCGACGTTCGCGGCCCAGCCGCCGGGTTCGATCGCCTGCAGGCTGGCGAAGCTGGTGCCGCCCGAAGCTGCGGCGAGCACGGCGAATCCGGCGAGGATGAAGAAGAAGCTCAACTGCGACATGGCTGAGTACCAGATGCCGGCCGAGGCGACCGAGGCGCGGCTGGCGTGATCGGCCAGCAGGAGAACGGTGGAGCCGAGGGTCATGACCTCCCAGGCCAGCAGGAACGACACCGAGTCGGTCGCCGCGGGAACGAGCTGCATGCCCACGAGGAACACCGGCATGGCGACCCAGGCGGTGCGGCTCGCGTCGGGTCCGCTGGTCGAGCTCATCGAGTAGAGCGAGACGAGTATGCCGACGCCCGACACGATGAGCATGAACAGACCGCCGAGACGGTCGGGGGCCAGCAGCAGTGGGTCCATCGGCAGAGCCAGGGGAATGAGCAGGCCGCCGGTCGAGCCGAGCATCGCGGCGAGGCCGGTGACGAAACCGGTCACGGCGATCAGGGTGCAGAGGATGCCGCCGGCCCGCGACCGCAGGGACGGTGCGGCCAGCAGGGCGGTCACCACGGCCAGCGCGCCGAGGCCCAGTTGCAGCAGGATCCCGGCTCCGGTACCCGTTTGCATGAGCAGGCCCGTTCCGGTCTCGGTGTGCAGCAGGAGCCCGGCTCCGCTACCCGTCATCGGCCGGTCATCCGGCGCAGGGCCTGCACGATCTCGGTCGGTTCCGGCGGACTGCCGGGTACCTCGATATCGACGTGCACGAAATCAGAAACGGGCCCCATAATGCCATAGCCGTCGCGGAAGGCGCCACCGTGGATGGCGCAGTCGCCGACCACGATCACAAACCGGGGGGTGGGGGTGGCCTCGATGGTGCGGCGCAACGGCTCGGCCATATTGCGGGTCACG
Organism: Cryobacterium sp. Hh11; assembly: GCF_004404045.1. NCBI lineage: Bacteria > Bacillati > Actinomycetota > Actinomycetes > Micrococcales > Microbacteriaceae > Cryobacterium > Cryobacterium sp. Hh11. The sequence continues at coordinate 67,744 of NZ_SOHF01000020.1, forward strand.
CTGCCGACGATGAGCAGCACGTCGGCATGCCGCGGCGAGGGCACCAGACGGACGCCGTAGCGTTCCACGTCGTAGACCGGGCCGAAGGCTGCAGAAACTTCCAGGGCACAGTCATTGCAGCCGCCGGCGTTGATATAGCGCACCTGTACGCTTCCGCCGAAGACTTCAGCTCCGGGAAACAGGGGCGGGGCGGTCGGCGCCGGTTCGGCGATACGTCCGCCGTGGCGAATGAGGGTGGCCAATCGAAGGAAGCTCATCGGAGCCCCTGGTCTGCATGCATATTCACGAAGCTGGAGCCTTCTGTGGGGAACGCGAAAGTCGAAGGTGCTGGGCAGGCGACGGATTCTGCGGTGCGTCTGGTTGGACGCAAGACTACCAGCGCGAGAAACTTCATTACTTCTTTATATAACTATATGAAGAATTTAGCAAATAGATCGAATCGTGCTTAGGCGTGCCGGTCGAGCAGCGGGGTGAGGCGATACGGGATGACCTCGCCCATCGCGAGCGAGGTTTCGGTGCGCTCGACCCCATCACAGGCGAGGATCGTGCCGTCGATCCGAAACAGATCAGCGGCATCCGTGCAGACCACGCGCACGAGCAGATCGGCCTGCCCGCTCATGCCGTGCGCCTGCACGATTTCGGGAATTTTGGCGAGATCGATCACGATTTGAGCGAGGCGCTTCTGCTGCACATGCACCTCGATGAACGCGGTCAGCGGGTAGCCCAGAGCGGCCGGATTGATGCGGCGGTCAAAGCCGAGAAAGGCGCCCGAATCTTCCAATCGTTTCATGCGGGCCTGCACGGTGTTGCGCGACAGCCCCAGGGTCTCGGCGAGGGCGACGAAGGTGCTGCGCGGGTCGGCCGAGAGGGCTTGCAGGAGCTGTGTGTCGGTCTTGTCAAGGCTGTACATAGTGCAAAACTTTAACACGGTCTGACGAGTCTGAATAGGGCACTTTGCTCACTTTTTTCGTCAGCGGTTGTGCTCCCTGCGGGGTCGACATAGGCTCACGTCAACTTTAGCAATGACGCTCGGAGCGAACCATGATTGATTTCTCCCCTCAGCTGGTGCAACTTCTCTCGCTTGACGGCGAGCGGATGCCCCGGCCCGACTTCGACCCGTGGGTCGACGATCTCAACGGTCCGGCACTGCTGGCCCTGTACCGCGACATGGTCGTAGTGCGCCGCATCGACACCGAGGCGACCGCCCTGCAACGCCAGGGCGAACTCGGACTGTGGCCGCCGCTGCTCGGCCAGGAAGCCGCGCAGGTCGGGTCCGCTCGCGCCCTACGCAGCGACGACTTCATCTTTCCGAGCTACCGGGAGAACGCCGTCGCCTACTGTCGCGGCGTCAACCTGACCGACATCGTCAAGGTCTGGCGCGGCAACGCCCAGTCCGGCTGGGATCCCTACACGGTCAATATGGCCACGCCGAACATCATCATCGGCGCGCAGACCCTGCACGCCACCGGGTGGGCGCTCGGCGCCCAGCGCGACGAAGTCGACTCGGTCGCCATCACCTACTTCGGCGACGGCGCCACCAGCCAGGGCGACGTCAACGAGGCCATGGTTTTCGCCGCAAGCTTTCAGGCCCCGGTGGTTTTCTTCTGCCAGAACAATCAGTGGGCCATCTCCGAACCGGTCGGGCTGCAAGCACACCGCAACATCGCCGATCGGGCACCGGGCTTCGGCATCCCGAGCCTGCGCATCGACGGCAACGACGTGATCGCGGTGATGGCGGCGACCAGGATCGCCCTCGACCGGGCCCGCACCGGCGGCGGCCCCACCTTCATCGAAGCGGTCACCTACCGCATGGGACCGCACACCACAGCGGATGACCCCACCCGCTACCGCGACCCGGCCGAACTCGCCGAATGGAAGACCCGCGATCCGCTGCTGCGGCTGCACCGGCTGCTGGAGCGGCTTGACGTGATCACCCCAGAGGTCGAAGCCGAGACCCAGGCCATCGCCGACCAGGTGGCTGCCGAACTACGCGCCGGCTGCATCGGCCTGGCCGACCCACAACCGCTGAGCGTGTTCGACCACGTGTACACCACCCCTAACGCGACCCTCGAGCGCCAGCGCACCGACTATGCCGGCTACCTCACGAGCTTCGGCACACCTGGAGAAGGACGATGACCATGACCACCCTGATGACCCCCGCCAGCTTGCCCGGCCTTGATGCCCCGAAACCGGTCCCACTGACCGAGACCAAGACCCTCACCATGGGGAAGGCAATCAATGAGGGCCTGCGCCAGGCCATGCTCGACGACCCCAAGGTGGTGCTCCTCGGCGAGGACATCGGGGCCCTCGGCGGTGTCTTTCGGGTCACCAGCGATCTGCTCGCCCAGTTCGGCGCTCGCCGGGTTATTGACACACCCCTGGCCGAATCCGCGATTATCGGCACCGCGGTCGGACTGGCTTACCGCGGCTACCGTCCGGTCTGTGAGATTCAGTTTGACGGTTTCATCTTTCCCGGCTTCGACCAGATCGTCAGCCAGGTCGCCAAGTTCCACTACCGCACTCAGGGGGCCGTGCGCATGCCCATCACCATTCGGGTGCCGTTCGGCGGCGGCATCGGCGCGGCCGAACACCACTCCGAATCACCGGAGGCCTACTTCACCCACACCTCCGGCCTGCGGGTGATCGCCGTCTCCAACGCTCAGGATGCCTACAGCCTCATTCGGCAGGCCATCGCGAGCGACGACCCGGTGCTCTATTTCGAGCCCAAGCGTCGCTACCACGTCAAGGGTGAGGTCGTTCCCGAGCTCGGCGCCCCGATGGAGCAGGCCGTCATCGTCACTCCGGGAACGGATGTCACGCTTCTCACCTATGGCGCGCTGGTGTCGACCGCGAAGGATGCGGCGCTCGCTGCGGCCGACGAGGGCGTGTCGATCGAGGTCATCGACCTGCGGTCGCTGTCCCCGGTGGATTACATGGTGGTGGAGGCATCCGTTCGCAAGACCGGGCGCTTGGTCGTGACCCACGAGGCGGCCCAGTCGGGTGGACTCGGCGGCGAGATCATCGCGACCGTCACTGAACGCTGCTTCAGCTATCTGGAATCCGCCCCGGTGCGGGTGACCGGCTTCGACGTGCCGTATCCGCCGGCCAAGCTCGAAAGTCACCACCTGCCCGACCTAGACCGCATTCTCGACGGCGTCGACCGGGCGATGGGGCGACGATGATCAAGGTCTTCAAGCTGCCCGACCTCGGTGAGGGGCTCACCGAATCAGAGATCGTCGCCTGGCTCGTGGCGCCGGGCGATGCGGTCACGCTCAACCAGCACATCGCCGACGTCGAAACGGCCAAGGCCGTGGTCGAACTGCCGAGCCCGTTCGCCGGTGTGGTGAGCGAGCTGCACCGTCCGGCCGGTGTGGTCGTGCACGTCGGCGAGCCGATCGTCAGCTTCGACGTGGGTGGCGACGCCGATACCCCCGATACCCCCGATACCGGTGTAACGGATGCTGCGGCCCCCGCCCAAGCCGAGAAGCGCGAGGCCAACCTGGTCGGCTACGGACCTGCCGTCGAGAGCGGCGGGCACCCGCAGCGCCGGGCCCGGCCGGGTGACGGCGTGACGGTCTCAGCCGGCGGGCCCGCCGTTGCTGAGGCTGATGGTTCCGCTGGCGGTCAGGCCGCTGGCAACACGGCAGTGCCGGCTGCGTCCGTCGGTCGGGCAGCCCCCGGAACGTCTGCCGTCACCGACCGGGCAGCGGCAGCCCCGGGAACGCCTGCCGTCTCCGACCAGCCTGCCGCAGCATCCGTTGCAGACCGGCCGCGCTCGACCCCGCCGGTGCGCGCCCTGGCCCGCGATCTCGGTATCGACCTCACCACGGTCACCGGGACCGGGCGCGACGGCCTGATCACCAGAGATGACGTGCGCGCCCACATCACCGAGTCGGTGCCAACGACCGGTCTGCCCGTATCGACGCCCGACGGATCCGGGTCAGGAGTGTTCGAGCGTGAGACCCGCGCGCCGATCAAGAGCCTGCGCAAGCTCACGGCCAAGGCCATGGTGCAGAGCGCATTCACGGCACCGCACGTGACCGAATTCCTCACCATCGACGTCACGCCGACCGTGGAACTGCTCGATTCCCTGCGCGCTGACCGGGCCTTTGCCGATGCCGGCATTGGAATCCTGACCGTGGTGGCCAAAGCACTCTGCCTCGCCGTTGGCCGCACGCCCGCGGTGAACACCCGGTGGGATGAATCGGCCGGCGAAATCGTTCAGTTCCACTACGTGAACCTCGGCATCGCCGCGGCCACCCCGCGTGGACTGATGGTGCCGAACATCGTCGACGCCGACCGGCTCGACCTGCGCGGCCTCGCCGCGGCGCTCGCCGAGCTGACGACGGCGGCCCGGGCTGGCACGACCGCCCCGGCGGCACTGTCCGGCGGCACGATCACGATCACGAACATTGGGGTGTTCGGCATCGATGCCGGAACGCCCATTTTGAACCCGGGGGAGGCGGCGATCCTCGCGATGGGCGCCATTCGCTCGCGGCCCTGGGAGTATCGCGGTCAGATTGCGTTGCGCAAGGTGCTCACGCTCAGCCTGTCGTTCGATCACCGTCTGGTCGATGGCGAGCAGGGCTCCCGCTTTCTCGCCGACATCGGCACCATCCTCGCCGACCCCGCTCGGGTTCTGACCATGGTCTAGCCCCCTCACAGCACGGCGGAGGTGCGGTGGCGCTGACAGGCGCCCTGGTCCGTTGATCCAGGTCTTGCACCAGCAGCGTCAACCGCTCTAATTCGCATGGATTTCACGTGCGCCAGGGCGGTTCGGGGCTGGGAGTGTTGGCCCGGTGGCTTTGTCCGGGGCGCCACGTCTGAGACGGGTCCCAGAGCAGGGGGCCGCGTACTTGAGGCCGACCGTCTTTCATGCGAATTTTCCATCCACTGGTATCAATCGTATGGTGATGGAACCAACACAGGAGACACCCGTTGTCGACGTTGGTCGGTCCGCCCGTTCCGGCCGGGAGTACGTGGTGGATTTCGGTCCAGCGGGCGGGGATGGTGCAGCCGGGGATGATGCAGCCTCCGTCGCGGGCGGCGATGGCGGCGCGTTGTTTGGGGGTGAAGCAGCGGACTTTGTCGCCGAGGTAGAGGATGTCGCCGTTGTCGCCGAAGGTGATTTTTTGGGCGCCGCCGGAGCAGATGGTCTCTTTTACCCGGCGCAGGCTGACGGGGGCTTCGACGCCGTGGATCCAGCCGACGCCGCGGCCTGAGTTGAGGTCGGTGGCGTTGACGTGGATCATGACGGTGGGGGCGGCGCCGCCCATGGTCGGGGTTTTGGGGTCGCGCGCGGCAGCTTGGAAGACGTCGCGGAGGATGTCGGCACGTTTCTCGCCCGCGGTGCGGCGGTCCCCATCGAAGCGGGTGTCGCCACTGTACTGTTCAGAGCTGTACTGTTCAGAGCTGTACTGTTCGGCGCTGAGGCGTTTGGTGTTTCCGGCTGACTCATCAATACCTTCTTGTGTGGCGCCGTCGGTGCTGCCGTCAAGGGATTCAGTGGGCACGAACATCGGGGTGCGCGACCGGGCGGACAGGTAGGTGTCGAAGAGGGTGTCCATGATGCCGCGCAGTTCGGGGGTGACGTCGGCCCGCAGCGGGTAGAGCCCGTTGCGCAGCAGCCCGAACGTCAACGTGCTGTTGGCCTCGGTCACGTCGTCGTTCGGGGCGGTGCCGTCGGGGTCGAGGCGGGCCTGCCATTCCATTGCCTGCGCGCGCAGCACGTCGGGGGCGAAGCGGATGCCCGCGCCGGGCAGTCCGGCCGTCTCCGGGGTGATGGCACCAATGGCGGTGGCGACGAGGGCGCGTTCAACTCGGTCGAGGTCGCCCGGCAGGACTTTCCCCTGGAGGGCGGTGAGGGTGCTGGCGATGATCTCGGCTGATTCCACCCCGAGTTCGCCGCTGGTCAGGCCGTCGGCGATGACTGGGTACCGGGCGGGGATGGGCAGGCCGAGTGGGGTGCGTTCCACCGCGGTCTCACCGAGCTTGAGGCGCCGTTTGGCCTCGCGGCCGGAGATGCCGGCGAGCTGAGTGATGAACTCGACCCGGTTGCGGCATCCGTTCTGGTAGGCCAACGAGCCGTTGCCGAGGTCAGTTTCGGCGCGCACACCGATGTCGGTGGTAGCGCGTAGCCTGGCCCCATCGACCTTGCGGCCCAGCCCTTCCAACGCCGCGAGAACGGCAACAGCTTCGGCATCGTCGAGGTGACCAAACCGCACGCCATCGATCACAGAAGCTAGCAACGCACCGGCCTGGGCAATGACCGAAACCCGGGAACCCTCTGGTACGGAGCCGGCTGCGGCGGGCGGGGCAGTGAGGGTCATGGCGTCGATGCCTCCTTCACCCACAATTATAGCCGAAATCAACCCTTAAGGCGAGCAAATCTCAGCAATTTGTTGACGTGAGATCAGAAATTAATTCGCATTCGAGAGCAGTTGAATTGTTACTTCGGCCGTCCTGGAGCAACCGTTGCCCCGTTCTCGCGATCTCAGGCAGACACACAACGCCGTAGTACCCGCCCAGGGCCGTGACGGCCTACTGCCGACCCTCCGTCATGGCTTCGATTGCCGGGTCAGTGCGGGGTAGGCGGATCACCATCAAAGCTTGCGCAATCGGGTTTCAGTCGACGCGGGCAGTTGACCCGGGTGCGGCGGCGGAGGACAGTTGAGGCATGAACGCTCACGGTGCACTCCTCGCCCCCTTCGCGACGAAGAAGCAATTGACGGGCACCGCTTTTGTGCACCTCGACGGATTCCTGCACGCCGCTTTCCGCACCAAGGACTTCGCCTCCGCCCTGGAACTGGTCAACCGGGTCGGCGACGTGGCCGAGTCGATGAACCACCACCCCGACGTGCGCCTCGGCTACGGCAGCGTCTCACTCACCCTGACCTCGCACGATGCCGGGGGAGTCACCGCGCGTGACCTAGAGCTCGCCGTGCGAGTTCAGCAGATCGCCGATACCCTCGGTGCCACTGCCCACGACCAGCAGCCGACCCGCTACGACATCGCGATCGACTGCACCGACGCGGATGCCGTGCGCCCATTCTGGCGGGTCGGCCTCGGCTATAACGAAGTCGCCGGCGACGACGGCATCGAACTCGTCGACCCGCGCGGCCTCGCCCCGAAGGTCTGGTTTCAGCACATGGAAATCGCCCGCACCGCCCGCAACCGCATCCACCTCGACGTCTACGTTCCGAGCGACGATGCCGAAGACCGGGTCGCGGCCGTACTGGAAGTCGGCGGCGTGCTGCTCGCCGACGAACACGCGCCCGACTGGTGGGTACTCGCCGATGTCGAAGGCAACGAGCTCTGCGTCTGCACCGCCGCCTTCTGACGCCGCTTTCCGGCTGGTCTTGAGGTGTGGACTGCGTTCTGGTTCCGTAGGGCGCGACCGCCACGGGTCGCGATTCCGACCGCAGCCCGATCCGTACGTCATTAACGAGGAATACTGCGCTCGGGATCGCTAGGCGCTCGGCAGGCCCAGAGCCGCGAGCGCCATCTCCTCGAGCAGGGCGCGCACGGCGGGCTGCGCCGAGGTGCGGGCGCTGTGTGGTGTTGAGTTCAGGAGCCCGAAGGTCGCATGGGCCCGAATACGGAGCAGGGCTTCGTCACCCGAGGGGTGCACGCGCTTCAGTACCTCCACCCAGAGTTCCACATACTCGCGCTGCAGCAGCCGCACCCGGTGGCGGTCGGCCTCGGCGAGGCTGTCCAGGTCGCGGTCCTGCACCCGGATTACATCGGGGTTGGTCAGGGCGAAGTGCACGTGAAAGCGCACCAGCTCGCGCAGGGCGGCCGCGGCATCCGTTGTTTCGGAAACGACCGCATGGCCGCCGGCCACGAGATCCTGGCTCACGTCGATGAGCAGCGCAGCGAGCACGGCCTGCTTGCCACTGAAGTGCCGGTAGACGGCGGGCCCGCTCACTCCGGCGGCAGCGCCGAGGTCTTCGATCGAGACCCCGTTGAATCCGGACTGGGAGAAGAGCGTGGCCGCGGCGCTGAGCAGGGCCGAACGACGGTCGGCTTTGGCCTGGCGGCGCGGCGTCGTTTCTATCGGGGCGCTCATGCGAACCTTTCAACTAGACATTTCAGTTAATCATGACTAACCTGAATTTCAGTTAGTAACTACTAACTGTAGTTGATGCCGGGTGTTCCGGCCTCGCCAACGGGAAGCCGTCGATGAAGACACTTGCGAGTCAGCTCGACTCCTCTGCTCAAGCCTTTGTCACCAATGACGCCGCCCAGCGGCAGCTCGTGACCGACCTGAAACAGCGCCTCGCCACTGCCGCGCTCGGCGGGCCGGAGAAGTCCCGGCAGCGTCACCTCGCCCGCGGCAAGCTGTTGCCGCGCGAGCGCATCGACCAACTGCTCGACGAGGGCAGCCCGTTTCTCGAGATCGCGCCGCTCGCCGCGACCGGCCTGTACAACGACGACAGCCCCGGCGCTGGCGTCATCGCCGGCATCGGGCTCGTGCACGGCCGCTACGTGCTCGTGATCTCCAACGACGCCACGGTCAAGGGCGGCACCTACTACCCGATGACGGTGAAGAAGCACCTGCGGGCCCAGGAAATCGCCCTCGAGAACCGACTGCCCTGCATCTACCTCGTCGACTCCGGCGGCGCTTTTCTGCCGATGCAAGACGAGGTCTTCCCCGACCGCGACCACTTCGGCCGCATCTTCTACAACCAGGCACGGATGTCCGCGGCCAAGATCCCGCAGATTGCCGCGGTCATGGGATCCTGCACCGCCGGAGGGGCCTACGTTCCGGCGATGAGCGACGAGACCGTGATCGTGCGCAATCAAGGGACCATCTTCCTGGGCGGCCCGCCGCTCGTGAAGGCCGCGATCGGCGAGATCGTCACAGCGGAGGAGCTCGGCGGTGGCGACCTACATGCCCGCGTCTCCGGCGTCACCGACCACCTCGCCGAAAACGACGAGCACGCCCTGCAGATCGTGCGCGACATCGTCTCCACCCTGCCGCGCGTTCAGGCCCCGGCGTGGCAGGTACTGCCCACCATCGACCCGGTCGCCGACGAGAGCGAACTCTACGGAGCCGTCCCGGTCGACGTGCAGGGCCAGTACGACGTGCACGAAGTCATCGCGCGCCTCGTCGATGGCAGCGAATTCCACGAATTCAAACGCGAGTACGCCACCACGCTGGTGACCGGGTTTGCGCACATCCACGGCCACCCGGTGGGCATCGTCGCCAACAACGGCATCCTGTTCGCCGACTCCGCGCTCAAGGGCGCCCACTTCATCGAGCTGTGCGACCAGCGCGGCATACCGCTGCTCTTTCTGCAGAACATCTCCGGGTTCATGGTCGGCAAGGACGCCGAGGCCGGCGGTATCGCCAAGCACGGCGCCAAAATGGTCACCGCCGTCGCCACCACCCGGGTGCCCAAGCTCACCGTCGTCATCGGTGGCTCCTTCGGCGCCGGCAACTATTCCATGTGTGGCCGGGCCTACTCGCCGCGCTTCCTCTGGATGTGGCCGGGCAGCCGCATCTCCGTGATGGGCGGCCCGCAGGCCTCCGCCGTGCTCGCGACCGTGAAGCGGGAGCAGATCGAGGGCGGCGGCGATGAGTGGTCGGCCGAGGCCGAGTCCGCGTTCAAAGCCCCGATCCTGGAAAAATATGAAACCCAGGGCAGCCCGTACTATTCCACCGCCCGGCTCTGGGACGACGGCGTCATCGACCCCGCCGACACCCGCACGGTGCTCGGGCTTGCCCTGGCCGTCTGCGCTACCGCGCCGCTCGGCGAGTCCGCCTTCGGCCTCTTCCGAATGTGAGTGAGCCCATGACCTTTGACACCGTGCTGGTCGCCAATCGCGGGGAGATCGCGTGCCGCATCATCCGCACGCTGCGGGAGCGGGGCATCCGCTCAATCGCCGTCTTTAGCGACGCCGACCGCACCGCGCGACACGTATTCCAAGCGGATGCCGCGGTGCGCCTCGGCGGCGCCGCCCCGGCCGACAGCTACCTCAACTTCGAGGCCGTGCTGGCCGCTGCGGCGCGAACCGGAGCGCAGGCCATCCACCCCGGCTACGGATTTCTCAGCGAGAATCAGGCCTTCGCCCAGGCCTGCGCCGACGCCGGCATCGTCTTCATCGGGCCGAGCGTGCACGCGCTGAACGTGATGGGCGACAAGATCCGCTCGAAGAACCACGTGGCCGGCTACGGAGTGCCGATTATCCCCGGGGTCGCTCAGCCGGGCCTCAGCAACGAGCAGTTGATCCAGGCGGCCGTCGATGTGGGTTATCCGATGCTCATCAAGCCCTCCGCCGGCGGCGGAGGCAAGGGAATGCACGTGGTGGAACGCGCTGAGGACCTGCCCGCCACCCTCGAGACGGCCCGCCGCGTGGCGCTGAGCGCCTTCGGCGACGACACCCTGCTGCTCGAACGGCTCGTGTCGACCCCGCGGCACATCGAGGTGCAGGTGCTCGCCGACAACCACGGCGCCGTCATCCACCTCGGCGAGCGTGAGTGCTCGCTGCAGCGGAGGCATCAAAAGGTCATCGAGGAGGCACCCTCGCCCCTGCTCGACGCGGCCACCCGGGCGCGCATCGGCGAGGCAGCCTGCGCCGCCGCCCGCAGCGTGGGCTACAGCGGCGCCGGAACTGTGGAATTTCTGGTCTCCGCGACCGCGCCCGACGAATTCTTCTTCATGGAGATGAACACCCGCCTACAGGTGGAACACCCGGTCACCGAGCTGGTCACCGGCCTTGACCTGGTCGACTGGCAGCTGCGCATTGCCGCGGGGGAGCCGCTCACGGTCACCCAGAGCGACATATGCCTCACGGGGCATGCGATCGAGGCCCGGGTCTACGCCGAGAATCCCGGGCGCGGCTTTCTGCCGACCGTCGGCACGGTGCTGCAGCTGCACGAGGCGACCGGAGAGGGAGTTCGGGTCGACAGTTCGTTGATGCCGGGCCTGACCATCGCCTCGCACTACGACCCGATGCTCGCCAAGGTGATCGCCTGGGCTCCCACCCGACTGGAGGCGTTGAACCGACTCGACCGGGCGCTCGCCGACACCGTGGTGCTCGGCGTACAGACCAACACCGAGTACCTGCGGCTGCTCTTAGCGGATGCCGACGTGCGCGCCGGCCGCCTCGACACCGGCCTGATCGAACGCAAGCTTCCGGGCCTCACGTTTCAGGGAGCCGACGAGCACGTACTCGCCGCCGTGGCATTGTTCCTGCACGGGCGCGCCTTCACCGGGTCGGAATTGGCCGCGTCTGGTCTGGCCGGGTCTAGTCTGGCCGGCGTAAACGGCGTGTGGACGCGGCCGAGCGGGTGGCGCGCGGGTTCGCCACGACCGGTGCGCTACTCGCTGGGCGTGAGCGCGACCGAATCCATTGACGTGCGGGTGGTGGGGGAGCCGGGGATGGCATCCGTTTCTATCGGTGACGGCCCGGCCGTCGAAGCCGGACTCTTGCGCGTCGGAGACGGCGCGTGCAGCGTCGACTACGGCGGCGAGACCCGGGTGTATGCCATCGAACAGTCCGGGGCCAGCGTGTATATCGGCGCCGACGGCTTCTCGCTCGAACTACGCCACCGCTCCCGGGCCGAGCAGCTCGCGGAACACCTCGCCAGCCGTGACCGGGTGCCTGGTGCGGTCAGCCCAGACGTGCGCTCGCCGATGCCCGGCACCGTCATTGCGGTGCACGCCGCCACCGGTGACACTGTCACAGCGGGGCAGACCATCCTCGTGGTCGAGGCCATGAAGATGGAACACAAACTGGTGGCCGCCACGGCGGGCTGCGTCACCGTGAACCTCAAGACCGGCGACCTCGTGGCCCTCGACCAGATCGTCGCCACCGTCACACCAGAAACCAGCACTACCCCCGGAACCAGCGCAGACAAGGAAGACTCAGAATGAGCTACGAACTCACCCCCGAATACCAGGCGCTCAGCGACACCGTTCGCGATTTCGCCGACACCGTGGTCGCGCCCGCCGCCTACGAATACGACACCAAGCGCAGCCTGCCCTATGGCATCATCGCCCAGATGGGGGAGCTAGGCCTCTTCGGTCTTCCGTTCCCGACGGAGTACGGCGGCCAGGGCAGCGATTACTTCGCGCTCTGCCTCGCCGTCGAACAGCTTGCCCGCGCCGACCAGAGCATCGCTGTCACCCTCGAAGCCGGGGTCGGCCTCGGCATCATGCCGGTGTACCGCAGCGGCACCGAGGCACAGAAAGAGGAGTGGGTTCCGCGCCTCGCGAGTGGCTCGGCGCTCGCCGCCTTCGGCCTCACCGAAGCGGATGCCGGATCGGACGCCGCGGGCACCAAGACCACCGCCGCATTGGACGGCGGCGAATGGATCATCAACGGCACGAAGCAGTTCATCACCAACTCCGGCTCGGACATCACCCGGCTCGTCACGGTGACCGCCGTCACGGGGGAGTCCACCCGCGCGGACGGTTCGATCAAGAAGGAACTCACCGCCATCCTGGTGCCGACGCCGACCCCCGGTTTCACCGCGCTGCCGCCGTACGACAAGGTGGGCTGGCACACGTCGGACACGCATCCGCTCGTGTTCGACAATGTGCGGGTGCCGGAAGCCAACCTGCTCGGGGAGCGCGGCCGTGGTTTCGCGAACTTCGTGCAGACCCTCGACGAGGGTCGCGTCGCTTTCGCCGCACTGTGCACCGGCGCCGCCCAGGGCTGCCTGGAGGAATCGATCCGCTACGCCAACAGCCGCAACGTGTTCGGCCGCTCGATCGGCTCCAACCAGCACATCGCCTTCAAGATCGCCAGGATGCAGGCGCGCGTGCACACCGCGCGCCTCGCCTACTACGACGCGGCGCTGAAAATGATCAACGGCAAGCCGTTCAAGATGGAGGCTTCGATCGCCAAGATGGTCGGCAGCGAAGCGGCCATGGACAACGCCCGCGATGCCACCCAGATCTTCGGCGGATACGGATTCATGAACGAAAACCCGGTCGCCCGGCACTATCGTGATTCCAAGGTGCTCGAGCTCGGCGAGGGCACCACCGAGGTGCAGCTCATGGTCATTTCGCGGGCCCTGGGTTTCGCCGGCTGACCTGACGAAATTGGAGAAGCGGATGCCCGATTCCAGTACGAAGGAACTGCAGCCGGAGGAGCGCCACCCGGTTCAGCAGCGCGGCCTGTACTTCGAGGAGTTCGACCTGAAGGCGCTCTACCAGCATCGCCCCGGCCGCACCGTGACCGAGGCCGACAACGTGCTGTTCACGACGATGACCATGAACACCCAGTCCCTGCACCTCGACGCGGCCTGGTCGGCAACGCAGCCGTTCGGTGAACGTTTGGTCAATTCCATGTTCACCCTCTCGACCATGGTGGGCAGTTCAGTCGCCCAGTTGACCCAGGGCACGATCGTGGCGAACCTGGGTTTTTCGGCCGTGACGTTTCCGCATCCGCTGCACCACGGCGATACCCTTTATTCGGAGACCATCGTGACCGACAAACGGCTGTCGAAGAGCCGGCCGGGGCAGGGCATCATCACGCTCGAACACACCGGACGCAACCAGAACGGCGTCATCGTCGGCACGGCCGTGCGCACCGTGCTGGTCTGGTGTCGGGGGGCAGCAGAATGAGCGGCCCGTTCGATGGGGGCCCATTCGACGGGGGCCCGCTCGATTCCGACCCGTTTGATGAGTATCCGTCCGGCCCCGACCCCTTCGACGAGAGCCCGTCCGGGCTGAGCCCGTTCAACCCGGCGCCGTTCACTCTCGGTCCGGCGCTGCTGTTCTGCCCCGCGGATCGGCCCGAACGCTACGCGAAGGCCGTTGAGCGCGCCGACGCGGTCATTCTCGACCTCGAAGACGCCGTTGCGCCGGCCGCCCGGGCCGATGCGCGTCGGGCGCTGATTGAGCATCCGCTCGACCCGATGCGCACGATCGTGCGCATCAATCCGGCCGACACTGCCGACTTCGCGCTTGACCTGGCCGCGCTGGAGCGCACGGAGTACCGCGATGTGATGCTCGCCAAGACGGTCAGTTTCGGCCAGGTCGAGATGCTCGATGACTTCCGAGTGATCGCGCTCTGCGAGACCGCCGCCGGTGTCATCTCCGCGCCCGAGATTGCCGCGGCACGAAATGTCGTCGCGCTCATGTGGGGTGCCGAAGACCTGGTCGCGTCACTCGGTGGCAGCTCCAGCCGGTTCGCCGACGGCCGCTACCGCGACGTCGCTCGCCAGGCCCGCTCCCAGGTGTTGTTGGCCGCCCGAGCCCACGACAAGGCCGCGATCGACACCGTGCACCTCGACATCACCGACACGGCCGGGCTCAGCGACGAGGCTGCGGATGCCGTCGCGAGCGGCTTCACCGCCACCGCTTGCATCCACCCCAGCCAGGTCGAGGTCATTCGGTCGGCGTACCAGCCGACCACCGCCGAGGTCGACTACGCTCTCGGGCTGCTCGAGGCCGCCGCCAGTGCGCGCGGCGTCTTCCAGCACGAGGGCCGCATGATCGACGGCCCGGTGCTGCGTCACGCCGAGGCCGTGCTGCGCCGAGCCGCCCGCTGAAATCTCCGGGCCCACCTTAGAGTCCTGGGCCCATGATCTAGCATGGGCCCACTTTCCGGGCCCGGGCCCGGGAAGTAGAGACGCGAGGGGCTAGGCGGCTTTGGCGGCCAGAACCTTTTCGATCGCGTCGACGATCTCGGTAGACTCCGGTTCCACCGAGGAGGCGAAGCGGTCCACGATCTCACCGGTCGGTGTCACCAGAAACTTCTCGAAGTTCCACTTGATCAGACCGGGGAACAGGCCCTGCTTGAACTTCGTCAGCTCCGCGTAGAGCGGATGCTGGTGCTTTCCGCGCACATCGACCTTGGCCGTCATCGGGAAAGTCACGCCGTAGGTCATGCCGCAGAACTCGGCGATGTCCTCCTCGGTGCCGGGTTCCTGGCCCATGAACTGGTTGCTGGGCAGGCCGAGTACCACTAACCCGTCGTCGGCGTAGCGCCGGTACAGCGCTTCCAGACCGGCATACTGCGGGGTGAACCCACACTTCGAGGCCACGTTGACGACAAGAACCGTCTTGCCGGCGTAAGCGCCGAAGGTGGTTTCTGTTCCGTCGATGAGGGTGAGGGGGATGTCGTACAGCGCAGAAGAAGTCATTACAGAATTTTATCGACTTTAGTCTCCATGCTGGCTGCACGGTACCTGTATAGCTGCAGGCCATCCTGTAACTGCATGGCGCCTGTGTAGATCGTGCATTTCCCCCAAATGGGTGGCACGCTGCGGTATTCTTAGATCAGCTCAGAAATCATGGCGGTCCATTAGAGGATCCGGGTTTCTGCAGCCCGCGCGGCGCAGCGCATTTTTCCCGCCGACCGGGCCATCACCCCAGTTTCACTCGAACCAGCTCCTCGCAGACACGCCTGTGCGTTTTGCGAGGACTCTCGAACGTGACTGGGTGCTCTGTCTGACTGTCGGCATCCGCTTTCACTCAATTGCACCAGGAGCACCATGAATTCCTACGTATCGAAGTCCACGACACGCACGACCACCGCCAACGAGTACGTCACCCACGACGTTCGCCGAGCGATCACCGCCACCGGCTACGTCAGCGGCACCGCGCGGCACCTTGAGGCCGGCGGATACGTGTCGGCGCAGGCCGCGCCGTGTAGTCGTTAACCCGACCGACCGCCAAGGTCGATGACACGAATCAGGGGACTCCGCCGAGCGCGGGGCCCCTTTTTCGTGCCCGAAACTCCGATCGTGGATGCGTCGGTAGACTAAGGAGGTATCTGGCCGGTATTTTGCTTGCCCGCCAGACACGACACGAAGTACGCGTATGCGCGCTGAGGCCCCCTGAGTATTGCTCGTCGGTCTTTCGCATGCCCGATCTCGGTCCCCACACACCTGGACATGCAGTACCGCAGACAACGAAATGAGATTCATGAATAACCACTACCTCGACCTGAGCACTCCGCCGGCACTGCCGGCCCGCGGCATGCGCATCATCCCGCTCGGAGGCCTCGGCGAGATCGGCCGCAACATGACCGTCTTCGAGCACAAGGGAAAGCTGCTCATCATCGACTGCGGCGTTCTCTTCCCCGAGGACAACCAGCCGGGCATCAACGTGATCCTGCCTGACTTCACGGCCATCCGCGACCGCCTGCAGGACATCGAGGCCATCGTGCTCACCCACGGTCACGAAGACCACATCGGCGCCGTGCCCTACCTGCTCAAGGAGCGCGGCGACATTCCCGTCGTCGGGTCCAAGCTCACCCTGGCCTTCCTCGCTGCGAAGCTGCAGGAGCACCGCCTCAGCCAGAACTTCATTGAGGTGAAGGAGGGCGAGCGTCGCACGATCGGTCAGTTCGACCTCGAATTCATCGCCGTCAACCACTCCATCCCCGATGGGCTGGCCATCGCCATCCGCACCGAGGCCGGCCTCGTGCTCGCCACCGGTGACTTCAAGATGGACCAGTTCCCCCTCGACAAACGCCTCACCGACCTCGGCGCCTTCGCCCGCCTGGCCGAAGAGGGCGTTGACCTGTTCATGACGGACTCGACCAACGCCGAGGTTCCCGGCTTCACCACCGCCGAGAAGGACATCGGACCGGCCATCGACACCGTGTTCCGTACCTCCCCACGCCGCATTATCGTGTCGAGCTTCGCGAGCCACGTGCACCGCATCCAGCAGGTCATCGACGCTGCCGTCAAGCACAACCGCAAGGTGGCCTTCGTCGGCCGCTCCATGGTGCGCAATATGGGAATCGCGAGCGAACTCGGCTACCTCAACGTTCCCAAGGGCTTGATCGTCGACATGAAGGCGCTCGAGCGCATGAAGGACGACAAGGTCGTTCTGATCTGCACCGGTTCGCAGGGCGAGCCGATGGCCGCCCTCTCCCGCATGGCCAACCGTGAACACGTCATCAAGATCGGCGAGGGCGACACCGTGCTGCTGGCGAGCTCGCTGATCCCCGGCAACGAGAACTCCATCTACCGCGTCATCAACGGCCTGATCCGCTGGGGCGCCAACGTCGTGCACAAGGGCAACGCCAAGGTGCACGTCTCCGGCCACGCCAGTGCGGGCGAGCTCGTCTACTGCTACAACATCGTCAAGCCGGTCAACGTCATGCCGATCCACGGTGAATGGCGTCACCTCACGGCCAACGCCGAACTCGCCATCCAGACCGGCGTCCCCTCGGAGAACGTCATCGTCGTCGAAGACGGCGTCGTTGTCGACCTCATCGACGGCCACGCCAAGGTCACCGGCCGCGTTGTCGCCGACTACGTCTTCGTTGACGGCATGACCGTCGGCGGGGCAGCATCCGCTGCGATGGAAGATCGTCGTAAGCTCGCCGAGGACGGCACCATCACCATTCTCGGAATCCTCAACGCCAAGACCGGCACGCTCTCCGAGCCCGTCGAGTTCCTGGCGCGCGGATTCGTGCACGACGACGAGTGGGTCAAGGGCGCCACCAAGGTCATCGATGAGGCCATGAAGGCCGCGAACCGCATCAAGATCGTGGACGGCGCCGAGCTCGAGGATCTGTTCACGCAGTCCGTGAGCCGCTGGATGAACCGCAAGTACCGTCGCAGCCCCGTCATCACCTCCGTGGTCGTCGACGCGTAACCGCTGCATCACCTAGCTGCTACAGCACGAGAAAGGCCGCATCCTCCACGAGGATGCGGCCTTTCTGGTTAGTGAAACACGCTACATAAAGTCGTCGGCCGTCGCGTTCGCGATGTCGATCAGCACAAGCTTCGGGTTCTCCTTGGCAATAGCCTGCAACCGCCACGGCGTGCTGAACAGGGCGAGCAGCGTGCCGTCGGAGCGGGTGAACACCTCCACCTGGCGGGTTCCGGCGAGCACGAGCGCGCTCTCCTTGTCGGTCTTGCGGGCCACCTGGTAGGGCAGCGCTTCCATGCGGATGTCGGCGTGAAAGTCGTGCACCATGCGGTCTTCGACGACCTCGAACTGCATCGGTCCGACGGCGCCGAGCACCGGGGCCTGCTCGCCGCGCACCTCTGAGCGCATCACCTGGATGACGCCCTCATGGTCGAGCTGGTCGATGCCGCGGCGAAACTGCTTGTGCTTGCTGCTGTCTACCGGGCGAATGGCGCGAAAGTGTTCGGGCGAGAACAACGGTAACGGCGGAAACTCCACCCGCTCGTCTTCGAAGATCGAGTCGCCCACCCGCAGCGCCGACGCGTTCACGAGTCCGACGATGTCGCCGGGCCAGGCCCGGTCGGTGACGGTACGTTCCTTGCCGAACAATTGCTGGGCATACTTCGTGGCAAAGGGCCGGCCGGTCGCGGCGTGGGTGACGATCATGCCGCGGCGAAATTCGCCGGAGCAGACGCGCACGAAGGCCACGTGGTCGCGGTGCGCCGAGTTCATGCCGGACTGCACCTTGAACACAAACCCCGAGAACGGCGAGGTGACCTTGCGCGGGTTGCCATCGATATCGATGCGGGCTTCGGCCGGCGGCGCGAACTCGACCAGGGTGTCGAGCAGCTGCTGCACCCCGAAGTTCGCCACGGCCGCGCAGAATAGCACCGGGGTGGTCTGGCCGTCGAGAAACAGCTCGGAGTCGTGATTCTGCGACTCAGCGTCGAGAAGCTCAGATTCTTCGACAGCGGATGCCCAGGCCGGGCCCTCTTCTCTGGCCGCGTCAGCCGCATCCAGCCGCACCGATTCGGCCACGGTCGCGCCACCAGCCGTGCGGGTGTAACGCAGAAAATCACCGGAACGGCGATCGAGCACACCGCGCAGGTCGCCGGCCTCGCCGACCGGCCAATTCAACGGCGTCGGCAGCAGACCGGTACGGGTCTGAATCTCATCCATCAGGGCCAGGGGGGTGTCGCCCGGCCGGTCCCACTTATTGATGACGGTGATGACGGGAAGCCCGCGCTGCTTGCAGACCGCGAACAGCTTCATGGTCTGCGGCTCGAGACCCTTGGCGGCGTCGACGAGCATCACCGCGGCATCCACTGCCGAGAGCACCCGAAAGGTGTCCTCGGAAAAGTCGGCGTGGCCGGGGGTATCGACGAGGTTGATCACGGCGTCGTGGTACTCGAACTGAATCGCGGCGCTCGTGACCGAGATGCCGCGGGCCTTTTCCATCTCCATCCAGTCGGAGACGGTACCGCTGCGGCCGGCCTTGCCGTGCGTGGCGCCGGCGGAAGTGATGGCGCGGGCGTGCAGCAGCAGTGCTTCGGTCAGCGTGGACTTTCCAGCGTCCGGGTGGGAGATCACGGCGAAGGTGCGGCGCCTGCGAGCCTCACGGGGAACCTGAGGGTTGGGCACGGAGACGTCGGTGGTCATGGCTGCTTTCCTGCGGCTGATTCGGGCAGGATACCTCGCCAGAAGATCGAATAGTCGATTCGATAACCGGCGGCCCAGGGCGGATGTGCACCTGCACATTCAGCCCAATTTTCGCGCAACGGCCAGTCTAACAAATCATGCGCGTACCGACTGTCGACCAACGCAGTCTGGCCCCGCCTCGAGGGTCAGCAGCACCAATTCGCCCCGTTCCGACGCACGTTTTGGTAACGGTTTAGCGTGCCGTCGGGAAATGTCGGTGGCCTCGCCTAAAGTCGGGCCAATAGCAAGCTTCACGCATCAAAAATCCGGCAGAAACGACTGGCCCGGCGAACACCCCGCGGGAGGAGAATCACGATGACCAGACAAACGGTCTCATCCTCCCTCGACGCGATGTCGATCGACCGTTCCGGGCTGGCCGAGTTGACCGTTGGTGCGCCTGTGGTCCGGCGCCAGATTCCGGGGACTGAGTTGTTCGTGCATCCGTTAGCTCTGGGCTGCAACGCCTTCGGCTGGACGGCTAACGGTGAAACCTCAACCGCGATTCTCGACGTTCACCGCGATCTGGGCGGAAATTTTCTGGACACGGCCGACAGCTTCGCCGCCGGTCGCAGCGAGGTGATCATCGGTGGGTGGCTGCGCTCGCGTCGAGCGCGCGCCGAGACCATCGTGGCCACCAAGATCGGACACAACCTCGACAACCCCGGGTTGAGCCAGCGCAGCATCGTCGGCGCCGTCGAGGCCAGCCTGGCTCGGCTCGGCACCGACTATCTCGACCTGCTTTACTTTCACTTCGACGACAAGTCCGTCGCCCTCGAAGAGAGCCTGGTTGCCGTTGACACGCTCGTACGCGCAGGCAAGGTGCGCCACCTGGCAGCCTCCAATTTCTCGGCTGAGCGCCTGATGCAGGCCCGGGTGCTCTCGGCATTAGGCCTGCCCAAGTTTGTCGCCGTCGAAACGCCGTACAACCTCGTGCACCGTACCGAACTGGAACCGAGTATCGCGGTTGCGGCCGGTGCACAGAATCTCGGTCTCATGCCGGGCTTCGCTCTGGCCCACGGTTTTCTGGCCGGTGCCTATCGCACCAAAGCGGATGCCGCCGGCACCGCCCGCGGTCAGCTCGCGCGGGTTTATGTCAACCGGCGGTCCCTGCGCGTGCTCGCCGTGGTCGATCGCATCGCCGCCGCCCACAGCGTCCCGCCCGCGACGATCGCATTGGCGTGGCTCCTGGCCCGGCCGGATGTGGTCGCACCGATCGCTGGGGCCGGGCAACCTGACCACGTGGCGTCGCTACTCGCGGCGGCGAGCATCCGTCTCGGCCGTACCGATCTGGCCGACCTGGATCGGGTGTCGACCGTCTGATTGCTAGTTGCTCGACTCGTCGAGGACGCGCTGCACGGCACGAATCAGCGCGGTGTGGGCGCCGATCGGGTCGCCGAGGTTGGCGCCGGCGAAGGCACCGTCCCTGGCCAGAAAGAAGTCGTCCGACGCGTCACCGGGCCGGGCATGACCCATGCCGCGGAACAGGTCTTCGACGCTGCGGCCGTACCAATCGCGGTGAGCGGCGACAGCCTGACGTACCGGGTGCGTCGGGTCGGTGAACTGCGCTGCCGCGTTGATGAACGGGCAACCGTGGAATCCCTCGCGGATCACCTGAGCTGAAATTTCGGCTACTACACCGCGCAGGCGTTGCTCGGGGGTGTCGAAGCGTAGCTCCAGCTCGGCGAGAAGCTCCCGAGCGCGTCGGTCCCGACCCTGCAGGTAGACCACGATGAGGGCGTCCTTGGAACGGTAGTACTTATAGAAGGTGGCTTTGGTGACCTTGGACTCGCTGATGATTCGGTCCACACCCACGGTGTGCACGCCCTCGGTGTAGAACAGACGGTCGGCGGTGGCGAGAATGCGCACCTTGGCGTGTGTCGCCGGCCGAACGGCCTCATCTGTCAGCGTCGTCATTCGGGCTCCTCTGTCGGGGGGGGCCGTTGGGGCCCAGATCAGCGCAAAACCGCGGCTTTGGGCAGGTCAGCACCCAGACTGTAACACACACTAGACAGACCAGTCTGTCGGATCTGACGGCTCGGTGCGATTTGGCCAAACTGGGGGTATCGAACGGTACTGGTGTTCAGCGGAACACTACCGGTACCAGCGTTGTGGCGACTCCTCCTTGCGGGTACGCCAGCGCGAACGGAGCGGTCAAGTAAGGTTGTGGGTGATATGAACGGTGCAGTCGACTTTCCCCTAGACCAGGCCGAACTCTCGTTTCGGGCCGCCGGTGATGCCCTCGTGCGGCGGACCGTTCTGCCGAGCGGGGTGCGTATTCTCAGCGAGCAGGTACCCGGTGCCCGCAGTCTCACCATCGGTTATTGGGTTGCCGTCGGTTCGCGCGATGAGCAGCTGGGCCATTTCGGTTCCACCCACTTTCTCGAGCACCTGCTGTTCAAGGGCACGCCCACCCGGTCAGCGCTCGACATTGCCATCTCCTTTGACGCGGTCGGCGGTGAGCACAACGCCATGACCGCCAAGGAATACACCTGCTACTACGCCAAGGTGCAGGACCGCGACCTCGGCATGGCCATCGACGTGCTCACCGACATGCTGACCTCGTCCAAACTGGATGCCGGTGAGTTCGAAACCGAGCGCGGCGTCATTCTCGAAGAACTCGCCATGGCCGATGATGACCCGGCCGACGTCGCCAGCGAGCGATTCTTTGAAGCCGTGCTGGGGAAGCATCCGCTCGGTCGCCCGATCGGCGGCAGCGCCGACGACATTCGCGGCGCCACCAGGTCGGCCGTCTGGGAGCACTACCAGGCCAACTATCGGCCGCAGGACCTCGTCGTCACCGTCGCCGGCGCTGTTGACCACGACGTGCTCGTCGCCGCCGTCACCCGGGCCCTCGAACTGGCCGGCTGGGACCTCAACGTCGCGCAGACCCCGGTAAGCCGTCGCGGCGGTGTCGCAGCCGATATTCAGCAGGGGCAGGCGCTCACCATCGTCAAACGGCCACTGGAACAGGCCAATCTGTTGCTCGGAATGCCCGGGCTGCTCGCCACCGACGACCGCCGCGTCACCATGAGTGTGCTCACCTCGATTTTCGGTGGCGGCATGTCGAGCCGGCTGTTCCAGGAGGTGCGCGAGAAGCGCGGCCTGGCCTACTCGGTCTACTCCTTCGCTCCCGGTTACTCCGACGCCGGGCTGTTCGGCATGTACGCCGGATGCACACCGGCCAAGGCCGGCCAGGTCGCCGAGCTCATGCTCAGCGAACTGCACCGCCTCGCCGATTCCGGCGTGACCACCGACGAGATGAAGCGGGCGTCGGGGCAGCTGAGCGGAGCATCCGCTCTCGCGCTGGAAGACTCGGACACGCGGATGTCCCGGCTGGGTCGTTCCGAGATCACCCTCGGTGAGTTCGCCGATCTCGATGAGGCCCTGCGCCGCCTTGCGCTCGTCACCGCGGCCGACGTGCAGGAGCTCGCCGCCGAGCTCGTGAGCGGGCCCGTGTCGATCTCCGCCGTTGGCGCGCTTGACGATGACGCCTTCGCGGCGATCCTCCCCGGCTGAGCCGGCCGCAAAGCTTCTGCAGTATCCGCACCCGCGGACTCCTTGAAATTCGAAATGGACAATGATGCCCCAGTACATCTACCTGGTACGCCACGGCGAGCAGCAGGATGCCGAACACGGCCTGCATGACGGTCCACTGTCGCCGCGTGGCAAACGTCAGGCGTTACTGATCGCCGACCGGCTGAGCGGCGTTCCCTTCACCGGCGCGTGGCATTCACCGCTGCAGCGGGCGACCGAAACCGCCGAAATCATGGCCGAACGGTTGCCGTCGGTGCAGAGCGAATCGTCTGCGTTGCTGTTCGACTGCATTCCCTCTGGCCGGGCGGCCGAAACACCCCAGGCCTACGACCCCTTCTTCGGCTCGGTCACAGACGACGAAATCGCTGCCGGACGCGCCCAGATGGAAGACGCGGTCGCCGAATTTCTGCAGCCACGTCGCAGCCAGCGGCACGACCTGCTGATCACCCACAATTTCGTGATCGCCTGGTTTGTGCGTGAGGTGCTCGGAGCTCCCGACTGGCGCTGGGTCGGCATCAACCAGGCCAATTGCGGATTGACCGTGCTGCAGCAGAAACCCGGCCGTCCCTGGACGCTGGTCACCCACAACGACCTCGGCCACCTGCCGGTCGAGCTGCGCACCGGACTGCCCGAACCGCTGATGTTCTAATCGACCGGGCGTTGCTGACAGAGATCAATTGGTAGATTGGTTCCATGACAACACGGGTGGCCATTATCGGCGCAACGGGCAAGATGGGCCGCCTGGTCTCCGACCTGATCGACCGAACTGAGGGCTACGAGGTCGTCGCCCGGCTTGATTCCCGCAGCGAGCTGAGCGAGATGCTCGGCGCCGAGATCGCCGTTGACCTGACCCGTCCCGACGTCAGCCGCACCGTCGTCGACTTCGCCACCGAGCACGGTCTGCGGGTGCTCGTGGGCACTTCGGGCTGGAGCCAGGAGGGCATCGACGCACTCGGCCACCGCCTCGAGGGCCGCGACGATACCGGTGTCATCATCATTCCCAACTTCTCGATCGGATCGGTGCTCGCCACGGCGTTCTCCGCCCTGGCCGCCCGATTCTACGACTCCATCGAGATCGTCGAGGCGCACCAGCCCGGCAAGGTCGATTCGCCGTCGGGCACCGCTGTGCGCACCGCCGAACTGATCGGTCGCGCCCGCGCCGAACTGGGCCCGGTGTCTGCTCCGCACACCGACCAGCGGGCCCGCGGGCAGCAGGTCTCGAGTGTGCCCGTGCACAGCCTGCGCCTGGCCGGACTGCTCGCCCGGCAGGACGTGATTCTGGGCGGGACCGGTGAAACGCTCACGATCAGCCACAACACCCTGTCGCCGAGCGCCTACGAGAGCGGCATCCTGCTGGCCCTCGCCGCGGCACGCACCGCCACCGGGGTGACCGTGGGCCTGGACCAGATCGTCGACCTTGGATTCGGTTCGGACACCGCGGGAGCAAACAAATGAAGGGCAAAATCGCCGTCATCGTCATGGCGGTACTCCTGGTTTTCTACCTACTGCTTGCCGGAGTGCGCGCCATTGCGTTCATCCAGAGTGGGGAACCGGTCGGGATAGCGATCGGCGTGGCGCTGCTCGTCTTGCCGCTGATCGGATTCTGGGCGCTCGCGCGGGAGATCACCTTCGGCATCCGTTCGGAGCGGCTGGTTCGTCAGCTCGACGAACTCGGGGGGTTTCCGTCGAACGAGCTGCCGGTGCGTCCGAGCGGTCGTCCCTATCGGGACGCTGCTGACGCTCAGTTTCCGGCGGCTCAGGCCGAGGTTGAGGCGGAACCCGAGAATTGGCAGTCCTGGCTACGTCTCGGCCTGGCCTACGACGCCTCCGGCGACCGCAAACGTGCGCGCGGCGCGATCCGCACGGCGATCACCCTCGAGCGCACGCGCTAGAGCCAGCGCCGCTACGGCTGGCGCAGCATCCAGGCGATCGCGGTGGCCGGCGTACGCTGAGCGAACTCGAATCCGTCGTCGAGCAGCTTCTGGGCGCTCACCTGCTGGTCGGCGAGCAGCAGTTGGCGGGCGGCATCCTGTAACAGAAAAGTTAGTATCGGTTTCGGTACCGGCAGCCGGAACGGCCGGTGCAGCGCGGCGGCGAGTGTGCTGAGAATGTCGTTGGCCGTCGCGGGGGTCGGCCCGACCAGGTTCACCGGGCCGGACAGGGTCGAGGTCAACAGATGCACGATCGCCGCGGCCTCGTCGTGCAGGCTGATCCAGGCCCAGTGCTGCATTCCGCTGCCGAGCGGCCCGGCCAGGCCTAGTTTGGCCAGCGGTAGCACGGGTTTGAGCGCACCGCCCTTGGCTAAAACCAGACCGGTCCGCAGGGTGACGACGCGGGTCGATTCGGGTGCGAGTTGCGCCTCGGCTTCCCAGCGCGCGACCACCTCGGCGAGAAAATCGGTGCCGACAGCGGATGTCTCGCTCAGTACTTCCCCCGGCCGATTCCCATAGATCCCCACCGCAGAGCCGTTCAGCAGAACGGTCGGCGGGTTCGTTGACCGAAGCAGCGCGTCGGTCAACGTGCGCGTGGCGTGCAGACGGGATTGCAGGATTTCCTGGCGGTACCCGCTTGTCCACGGCAGCCGCGCCAGCGACGCGCCGGACAGGTTGACGACGGCGTCGATGTCGTCGAGCACGCTCGGATCCAAAACCAACGTGGCCGGGTCCCAACGAATCTCGTTGGGACCGAGGGCCTCGCGTCGTACCAGCCGCACCGGGATGTGGCCGGCAGTTTCGACCTGGCGGCTAAGCTCCCTGCCGATGAGACCGGATGCGCCGGCAATCAGAACGCGCATGGCCTGGGCCTAGGCCAGCTCTGCTTCAATGGTGATCGGAATGCCGGCGAGCGCCTTCGAGATCGGGCAGTTCTCCTTGGCATCCTGTGCAAACGTTTCGAACTCGGCCTCGGTCAGACCGGGAATCTTCGCGCTGACCAGCAGGTGGCTGCCGATGACGCCGGTTCCGGCCGCAAAGGTGACGGCGGCGGTGGTCTGGATGCTCTCGGGGGTATGACCAGCCGAGCCGAGGGCGTTGGCGAGGGCCATGGAGAAGCACGCTGCGTGAGCGGCGCCGAGCAATTCCTCCGGGTTGGTGGTGTTCGATACCCCTTCGGCGCGAGCCTTCCAGTTCACCGAGAATTCCGCGGTATGTGAGGAATCGAGCGTGACGGTTCCGGAACCGGTGGGAAGATCGCCGGTCCAGACGGTGGTTGCTTCACTCGTGAGTGTCGTGGGCATGGTGTTACCTCCAGGTGATTGAATTCCACCCTATCCGTCAGACCTGCCCGGCGAACCTGTCCCGTCTGGGAACTTCCTGAGAGCCAGCCCGACACGACCCCGGCCCAGTTTCCCGGCTGGGCCTGGAACACCTTCAGGCGCCTCGAACCCGTGCACCCCGGTTCAGCAAGCCGAATCGTACGAGCAGCAAGTAGATCTGGCAGCCGAGGCAGTAATCGAACACAGCGTTGAGAAAGGCCGCGACGAAGGCTGCCGCCGCGGCGATGCCGACCGCGCCGGGCACTCCGGCCAGCCCGAGAGCCACGCCGACAAGCGTGACCGCGAGGCCGACGCCCTGGGCAAAGGTCGGTGGAGCGGCATCCTCGAGTTCGGCCGGGGGAGCAAGGCGGGGTCGTACGAATTTCTTGAACAGCACGCCATAGGGATGCCGTCCGGCTCCGGCCGCAGCGCCCCACGCGAATAGTCCGGTCAGCGCCGACAGCAGGATCAACGCGGCAACGGATGCCCCGGTCAGCGACAAGAAGATCACGGCGAGCAGTAACACGGCGGTGATCGCCGCACCGAACCTGGGCCCGCGCGGATCGATCCGGGGGCGCGCCCTGGGTGGCGTCGTGATCGGCGAATCAGCGGTTGACATAGGAACTCCGAAGGGTTGTGGACCGACCCGAATCGGGCTCGAAATTGTCCAGGGCAGCGGCGATGGCAGCGCGGTTCGGCGCGCCACCCACTCGTGCGCGCACCCGTCCTGCTCCATCGAGAATCAGGGTCGTCGGTGTTTGCAAAATGGAGTACCGGTTCGCTAAATCCGCGCGATGGGTCAGGTCCACGTCGACGTGCACGACGCCGGGGCGGGAATCCGCCACGGCACCAAGTAGTCGGCGGGTGCCCGGGCAGCGGGCGCACAACTCGGTCGAAAACTGCAACAGGGTCGCCGCGGCGCCGAACGGGGTCGCAGCCGCGACATCCGCTGGCCTGATGATCTGGCCGGAAATCTGGGTGACGCGACCCTGTCTGGCCCGCCAGAACAGGCCGAGCACGGTCGTGCCGGCCAGCAGTGCCAACAGCAGGCCGATAGCTTCGAGGGGATTCATGGTTGCAACGCTACGCGGGCGTACTGTGAATCTCGCACTGTGACGAGAGATTACGCCGGCTCACGGTGTGGCCCGGCCCCTACCTGCGGTGGATGCGACTAACCTGATTCAGTGTCTGATACCGCCGAACAAGAGCCCCGCCCGGAAATCGAATTTAGATCGGAAATGACCGTCGAACTCGTGCGCGCGAGTGCCCACGACTCCGATGTGCTGTTTGCCGCCCGGGTATCGACCCTGGGGGAGCAGACCCTGGAACAGAGTCAGCTCGAGGGGTCCGAGAGCGAGGCCGACGAGAAACGCGACCGCGGCCTAATCAATTACCTCATGCGCGACCGCCACGGCTCGCCGTTCGAACACAACTCGATGACGTTTTACGTGCGCGCGCCCATCTTCGTGTTCCGCGAGTTCATGCGGCACCGCATTGCCTCCTACAACGAAGAATCGGGCCGCTACCGGGAGCTGGGCCCGGTGTTCTACGTACCCTCCAACGAGCGCAACCTCGTACAAGTCGGCAAGGCCGGCGCGTATGACTTTCTGCCCGGAACCGCCGAGCAGACCGCGTTGGTGCAGCAGCAGACCCGTGCCGCCGCGATTCACGCCTACGAGGCCTACCAGCGGATGCTCGTAGCCGGCGTCGCCCGCGAGGTCGCCCGCATCGTGCTGCCGCTGAACATCTATTCCTCGATGTACGTGACACTTAACGCTCGTTCGCTGATGAACTTTCTCAGCCTGCGCACCAAGCGGGAGGGGAGTCAGTTCCCGTCCTTCCCGCAGCGTGAGATCGAGATGTGTGCCGAGCAGATGGAGACGCACTTCGAGAAACTGATGCCGCTGACCCATGCATCCTTCAATCAGAACGGTCGCGTTTCGCCGTAACGAGATTTCGTTGAGAAGTGCCCGGTTCACACGGGCACTTTTTGGGCTCTCGCCGGGCGGAGGGCGTGGAGACGATAGCCTGTAGCTCGTGTCTACCTCTACGAATCCCTTTGGCCAGGTGCTGGTCGCACTGGTCACCCCGTTTACCTTTGATGGCGAAGTGGACTGGGCCGGGGTGGAGAAGCACATCGACGACGTCATCAACGCCGGGGCCGATGGCATCGTCGTCACGGGCACGACCGGTGAGACCAGCACGCTGACCGACCCGGAGAAGATCCGCCTGGTCGAGGTCGGCAAGTCGGTCGCCAACGGCCGCGCCAAGATCATCACCGGCGGTGGCTCAAATGAGACCGCTCACGCAATGCAGCTGGCCCGGCAGAGTGAAAAAGCCGGTGCGGACGGCAATATGATCGTCACGCCGTACTACAACAAGCCGACCCAGGCCGGTATTCTCACCCACTTCCGCATGATCGCGGATGCCACCGATCTTCCGGTCATTCTGTACGACATTCCGGGGCGCACCGGCGTCGCGATCGCCTACGAGACCATCCTGCGCGCGGCCAAGCACCCCAATATTCTGGCTATCAAAGATGCCAAGGGCGACTTCGCCCAGGTCAGTCGGGTGCTCAACCAGACCGACCTGATGTACTTCTCCGGCGACGACCCCAACGTTCTGGCACACCTGTCGATCGGCGCGACCGGCCTGATCGGCGTGACCGGCAATATCACGGCCACCCCGTACCGGCACATGGTCGACGCGGTCAATCGTGGCGACCTCAAGGTCGCGACCGCCGCCCATCAGCAGCTCGAACCACTCGTGCGCGCCGTGATGACACACGTTCCCGGCACCGTGGCGGTGAAGTACATTTTGCACGGCCTCGGGCGCATCGGCAGCCCGCGGGTGCGCCTGCCCCTGGTCGGCCCGGAGGACTCCGAAGCCGCTCAGATCGAGGACGAACTCTCGCTCGTGCAGGACATCCCCGGCGTGGACTTCTCTAACTTCCGTCCGGACCGCAACGCTGCGGCCGGCGGATCGCTCCCCAAGGTCGCCGGCACCACGCGCTAAAGCGTTGATTGTGCTCGCGGCACTCGTTGGCGTTCGCGGCACCCGTCCGTAGGGTCGCCGCGAACTGCAACAGGTGCCGCGCGCCCGGCAAACCCAGCGCGCGATGCACCTTGCCACAAAACGCTAGGCTCAGGCCATCGAGCTTGACCAGGTCCGGTCGGCCGGGTGGGGAGTCTCGTGAATATTGCACGCAAATGGGTTTTTCCCATACTTCGTCTGATCGTGATTGCGGCCATCGCCGTGGCCTTGGTCAAAATTGCCTTCTACCCAGACGCCGCCGCCGACAGCAACCCGGCCGAGCCCACCGGCGTCATCGTCGAGCCCCAAATTCCGGTGGTTCTCGGAACGATCAGCAACGACGTGACCCTGCCCGGCACGGTCAGTGCCGACCCGGCCGTGGCCATCAAAGCGACCGCCGTCGGAACGGTCGACGAGATCTTCATCGCGGCCGGACAAGCCGTGAACAAAGACGACAAGATCTACGACATCCGGGTTGAGACGATCAAAGACGCGGTCGAAACAACGGATGCCGACGGCAACGTGACCATCACCCAGCCGAAACCAGTGGTCACCTTCGCCAAGGTGTTCGCGCCGATTGCCGGCATTCTCAGCTCGCTCACCGTGATTCCCGGTCAGAGCGTGGCCGTCGGCGACGCCACCGGGCAGGTTGCACCGCCCACCTTCTCGGTGAGCGGCGCACTCAGCCCCGAGCAGCAGTATCGGCTGCTGAGCAAGCCGACCGAGGCATCCGTTGCGATCACGCAGGGGCCGGCACCGTTCACCTGTACCGGCCTGACCATCACCATCCCGCTGGCCGGGGAATCGGCCGGTGGCGACGGCTCGGCGGGCGGCCAGGCGGGCACGAGTGGCACGACCGTGACCTGCGCGATTCCGGCCGACGTGACGGTGTTCTCTGGCCTCGCGGCTCAGATCACGATCGCGGCCGGCCTCGCCGAAAACGTGCTGGTCGTACCGACGACCGCTGTCGAAGGCTCGGCCGAGACCGGTGTCGTTTGGTTTGTGTTGGCCGACGGCGGTACCGAGGAACGCCCGGTCACGCTCGGCATGACCGACGGCATCAACGTGCAGGTCGTTGACGGACTCGTCGAGGGCGATGTGATCAATCAATTCGTGCCGGGTGCCCCCGTGGCACCGGGAGCCGACGGCTGCGATACCCAACCCGATGGCAGCCAAGTCTGCTACATGCCGAGCATCTCGAGTTTCGGGACCTCCAAATGACCCTGCTGCACCTCGAGGGCGTGACTCGTACCGTGCAGCTCATCGATGCGCCGCCGCTGACGATTCTCTCCGGTATCGACCTCGACGTCGACGTGGGCGACCGCGTGTCGATCGTCGGCCGTTCGGGTTCGGGCAAAACCACCCTGCTCAACCTGCTCGGGCTGCTCGACAACCCCACGAGCGGCACCATGCTGTTCGAAGACCAACCGGTAAGGTCGCTGTCCTCCGGCGCCAGGGACCGGCTGCGCGGCCGCGAAGTTGGCTTCATCTTTCAACAGTTCAACCTGCTGCAGGGACGCACCGCCCTCGAAAACGTCATGACTCCGCTGCTCTACGCGGAGGGCCGCCAGTTCTGGCAGCGCACCCGAATCGCCACCGAGATGCTCGAACGCGTCGGGCTCGGCGACCGGCTCGGTTCACTGCCCGACAAGTTGAGTGGCGGTGAGCAGCAGCGGGTGGCGATCGCCCGCTCGCTCGTGCGCGGCCCACGGCTGATTCTCGCCGACGAACCCACCGGCGCTCTCGACCTCGAGACCGGCGAAACGGTGATGGACCTGATCGACGAGGTCGCCACCGAATCCGGCGCAGCCCTCGTCACCATCACGCACGATCCCGCCATCGCCGCCCGAGCCAGCCGACACCTGCGCCTCGACCACGGCGTGCTGCAGGCCACCAGCACGGTGCCGGCATGAAGCGCGCCGTCAGCAATCTGGTAGGCGCGGTGATCGAGGCCTGGCAGGAACTGCGCATCCACAAGACCCGCGTCATGCTGTCGTTGATCGGCGTCGCCGTCGCCGTCTGCGCCATCACCACCGTGGTCGGGCTTGGCGCGGTCGCCCAACAGGCGACCGTCGAATCGAGCGAACGCTCGGGTGGGCGCGCCGCGAGCCTCTTTCTGTCGGCATCGATGAACGACGGCACAACTCCGCCGGGAATGCCCGAAATCTGGCGCACAGCGCTTGAACGTTACCAAATCGACTACGCCAGCCGGGTCGTGAACGCCAGCCAGAACGTGCAATTCGCCGACGGAGCCGTACCGGTGCAGACCCTCGGCATCGACCCGCCCTACGGCACCATGCACCGCATCACCCTCGAAGAGGGCGCCTGGTTTACCGAGGACGACCAGGCCAGGCTCGCCCCTGCCGTGCTGGTCAATTCCATCTTTTACAACCGTCTCGGTAGACCAGACCTGCGCACGCACCCGACCGCGACCCTGATCGGTGAACGCACCACGACGGCCGTCGTCACCGGCGTCTACCCCTCACTCTCGTGGGAGACCGAACCGGCCATGTACATGCTCGCCGACGCACTCACCGCCATTACGCCCGTCGTCAGCGACCCGAACCTCCAACAATTCGGACCGCCGTCCTATGAGCTGTGGGTACCCGTTGACGTCTCCGAGCCACTGATCACCGCGCTGCAACGCGACGTACAGGGCGCGCTCGGCGCCGACGCCTTCGTGCAGGTGAACCGGCAGGACTTCGCGGCCTTCCAGGACGGCGACCCCTACCTCTCGCTCAAACTCACCGTCGGCGCGATCGCCGGGCTGGTGCTACTGCTCGGCGCGCTCGGCCTGGTCAATATCGCCCTGGTCACCCTCAAGCAGCGCATCCGGGAGATCGGCATCCGGCGCAGCTTCGGCGCCACGGCCGGGCGGGTGTTCTTCGCCGTGATGATGGAAAGCGTCGTCGCGACCGTCGTCGCCGGAATCGTCGGCGTGATCGGCGCCGTCCTCATCGTCAAGAGTCCTTTTGTCGAGGATTTCATCAGCCAGGGCCAGGTCACCGACTTCCCGCCGTTCCCGGTTGAGGCAGCCATCCTCGGCCTGGTCTGCGCCACCGTCGTCGGCGCCCTCGCCGGGCTGATCCCCGCGCTCGTCGCGGTGCGCGTCAAGGTGATCGACGCCATCCGCTATTAGCAGCAAAACGGATGCCGCGGCGAGGCTTTGGCGGACCAGTCACGCGGGCCGTAGGCGTGGGGCCGAGGGAATGTCACCGGTGCTTGGTAGCGTTATTTCATGGCTACGAGCACTAAGTCGACCGGGCGTGCCCGCACCCCCGCAGCGAAGGGCGCTCCGGCGCGCAAACCCGCAACGCGGGGAGCCGGCGGCACGGCCGCGCAGAAGACCGTCAAATTCACCGCCGTCGAGGTGAAACCAAGCCTCGGAGCCCGCGCCTGGATGGGCCTGGCCCACCTGACCGGCGGCGCAGCGCGTGCCCTCGGCCCCGAAAAACTCTCCAAAGACGAACGCCGTGACGGTCTGCCGTTCTTTCTCGTTCTGCTCGCCATCTCCGGCGCCATCGTCGAATGGTTCCTGATCAATAACGTCGTCGCTCAGCGGCTCGACGCGTACACCTTCGGCGGATTGTTCGGCCGGGTCGCCTTCGCCCTCCCGGTCATCCTTCTACTGTTCTCCGTCTGGCTGTTTCGCAAACCGAGTTCGGTGCACGACAACGGTCGCATCGGCATCGGGCTGAGCCTGCTGCTCGTCACCATCTCCGGGCTCTGCCATATCTTCGGCGTGCAACCCGAGCCGCAAGACGGCATGCCGGCCCTCGCCCTGGCCGGCGGCGTGATCGGCTGGATGATTGCCGCCCCGCTCATTCTCCTGACCACGTCCATCGGCGCGACCATCGTCGTCATCCTGCTGTTGCTGCTGAGCCTGTTCATCATCACCAAGACGCCGCCGAATCGCATCGGTCAGCGCTCCCGCGAGCTCTACGACTGGCTCTTCGGCGCGCAACTGACCGACGACGAAGAACGCGCGGCCGCCAGCAAGGTCGCCAAATCGGGCAAGACCGTTCAGGTCGAACTCGACGGCGTCGACGAAGACGGCCCGGAAGGCGCGCTGCCCTGGTGGCGCCGCAACAACAGCAAGCGGGAGGAAGACCCCGACTTCGGCAGTGCGCTCTCGACCGAAAAACGAGGTGCCGACGCCAAGGCGGCGGACACCGCCGACCCGATGAGCGTGCTGCTCGGCGGCAACCAGTCCCGCGGCGGTTTTGACAGCGCGATCGAACCCGAAGTCACCGACCACACCGCCCCGCCGGAACGCGACCATTACGGCACCGAGGTGCTCGAAGACCTGCGGAAGGCCGAGCTCGCCGTCAAACGGTTCACCGGAGAGGTCGACCTCGGCGCGGGTCCGTCCACCGGCCTGCACTCTGACGACCCGGCCGGCCACACCGAGGTCCTTCCCGGCTTCGATGACGTCTTCCCCGAACTGAGTCAGGCAGTGGATGCCGACGGCGCGACTCTGCCGCCTCTCGCCTCCACAGATCCCCACCCGGCCATTCCGTATCTCGTGCCGGCAGCATCCACTCTCACCGCCGGCCCGCCGGCCAAAGCCCGCTCGGCCGCCAACGACGACGTGGTCAAGTCGATCACCGAAGTACTGCGTCAGTTCCAGGTCGACGCGAAGGTCACCGGGTTTTCGCGTGGCCCCACGGTCACACAGTACGAGATCGAACTCGGCCCGGGTGTCAAGGTCGAGCGGGTGACCGCCTTGAGCAAGAACCTCTCCTACGCGGTCGCCTCGAACGAGGTGCGCATTCTCTCGCCGATTCCCGGCAAGAGCGCCATCGGCATCGAGATTCCCAACACCGACCGTGAAATCGTCACCCTCGGCGACGTGCTGCGCTCGAATACCGCCACCAACGCCACGCACCCGATGACCATCGGCGTCGGTAAAGACGTCGGCGGTGGCTTCGTCATCGCCAACCTCGCGAAAATGCCCCACCTGCTCGTGGCCGGTTCCACCGGTTCGGGAAAGTCGAGCTTCGTCAACTCCATGATCACAAGCCTGCTGATGCGGGCCAAGCCGAGCGACGTGCGCATGGTGCTGATCGACCCGAAACGGGTCGAGCTCGCTGCCTACGCCGGCGTGCCCCACCTGATCACGCCCATCATCACGAACCCGAAGAAAGCGGCCGAAGCGCTGCAATGGGTCGTGAAAGAGATGGACATGCGTTACGACGACCTCGCCAGCTTTGGCTTTCGCCACATCGACGACTTTAACAAGGCCGTCAATAACGAGGAGATCGTGCTGCCGGTCGGCAGTGAACGCAAGCTCAAGCCGTACCCGTACCTGCTGGTCGTCGTCGATGAGCTGGCCGACCTCATGATGGTCGCCCCGCGCGACGTCGAAGACTCGATCGTGCGTATCACCCAGCTCGCCCGCGCTTCCGGTATCCACCTCGTGCTCGCCACGCAGCGTCCAAGCGTCGACGTCGTCACCGGGCTGATCAAGGCCAACGTGCCCTCCCGGCTCGCCTTCGCCGTGACGAGCGTCACCGACTCCCGAGTCATCCTCGACCAGCCGGGCGCCGATAAGCTCATCGGTCAGGGGGACGCGCTGTTCCTGCCAATGGGCGCGTCCAAGGCCGTGCGCGTGCAGGGCGCCTGGGTGACCGAAGACGAGATCGAAAAGGTCGTCAAGCACGTCACCATGCAGGCCAGGCCCGACTATCGGCCCGATGTCTCCATGGTCGCCCCGCGTAAAGAGATCGACTCCGACATCGGCGACGACCTCGAAGTGCTGCTCGCCGCCGCAGAACTCGTCGTCTCCACCCAGTTCGGGTCCACGTCCATGCTGCAGCGCAAACTGCGGGTCGGCTTCGCCAAGGCCGGCCGCCTGATGGACCTGCTCGAGTCCCGCGAAATCGTCGGCCCCTCCGAGGGCTCCAAGGCCCGCGACGTGCTCGTCAACGCCGAACAGTTGCCGAGCGTGCTCGCCCGCCTGCGCGGCTCCGACGACGAACAGCACGCCCTCAAGGCTCAATCCGACGATTCCCGTGCAGCCGCGGCACCCGACCCGCGCTACGCCGACGACCCGGTGGAGAAAATGTCGCAGGGGTATCCTGAGGTCGACGGCACCGAGGACGACGAGGATGCCTGGAAACTAACGGGCAGGGACTGAACCATGGCATCACCGCAAGCATCCGTCGCCCGCCCGAGCAACTGGAACCTGCCCAACCTGATCACGGTCGTACGCATCCTGCTCGCCCCCGTCTTCATTTGGATGCTGTTGGCCGACAACGGCGCCCACGACGCACTGCGCTGGGCCGCCGCCGTGCTGTTCATCATCGCGATCGCCACCGATGGAATCGACGGCATGATCGCCCGCCGCCACAACCTCGTCACCGACCTCGGCAAGATCCTCGACCCGATCGCCGACAAGATCCTCACCGGCGGCGCACTGGTCTGCCTCTCCATCCTCGACGAGTTGCCCTGGTGGGTGACCATCGTCATCCTGGTGCGCGAAATCGGCATCACCGTGTTCCGATTCGTCATGCTACGCGACCGGGTCATCCCGGCCAGCCGCGGCGGCAAGCTCAAAACCATTGCCCAGTCCGTGGCTATCTCGCTAGCGCTACTCCCGTTCCAGCTGGTCTTCGGCGACTGGGTGGACTGGGTCAACACGGCCACCATGACCATTGCTCTCGTACTGACCGTGGCATCCGGGCTCGACTACCTGCTGTCGGCCTGGCGCCTGCGCAAGCACGACGATGCCTGATCCGGCCGACTCGATCGACTTCCCCGACGTCACCCTTCGCGCCCGCACCGCTTCAGGCGATCTGCAAGCGGATGCAACGGCCGATTTGATCGCGCAACTCGCCATTCGGCACCTCACCATTGCGGTCGCCGAGTCACTGACCGGCGGGCTGCTCGTGGCCGAACTCGTACGCATTCCTGGGGCATCCGTTGTGGTGCGCGGGGGAGTCGTCGCCTATGACTCGGACCTCAAACGGAGCCTGCTTCAGGTCGACAGCAGCGTGCTCAACGTTCATGGCCCCGTGCACGCCGACGTCGCCAAGCAGATGGCCGTCGGTGTACGCACACTGCTCGCCGTCAATGATGTGCGCGCCGACGTCGGAGTCTCCACGACGGGCGTGGCCGGACCGGGCCCCGATGGTGGCCACCCGGCCGGAACCGTCTACATCGGGCTCTCCAAAGGCACCGGATCCTGGGCGGTGCCCCTGCAACTCGATGGAGACCGAGCCGAAATTCGCACCGAAACGGTGCGCCAGGCCATCCTTGCTGTGCGTGCGCTGATAGCGCGCGCTGACGCGGAATAGTTCTTCTTACGGGCTGGTTACATCGAAGGAATACACAAGCAAAGTCCAACGTCTTTCGGTTAGTGTCAGCTTGTCAGAGGAATGACGTAGTGTAGGCACCAACTGGAACTCCAATAGTTTGGGCTCGAGTTATTAAGGTATAGAAGGAGGTTCCGATGATTCTTGTTCGTCAGGAAATCGGCGATGTGCTCAGGGACTTCCGCCTGCAAAAGGGGCGTACCCTGCGTCAGGTCGCAAGCAAAGCCAGCGTCGCGCTCGGTTACCTCAGCGAGGTAGAACGTGGACAGAAAGAAGCCTCCTCGGAGATTCTCGCGTCCGTGGCCGATGCACTGGAAACCCCGATTTCGGTCATCATGCGTGAAGTTGGTGACCGTCTCGCCGTCATCGAGGGAATGGATCAGTTCCCCGACACGGTGCCCGACGACCTCGTCACCACGTTCGATTCTGGGCTGATGTCGTTAGACAGCGGCGCGCGCTAGTCGCCCCACCGATTCAAAACAATAAGGCCACCGTCGACACCTTGTGTCGGCGGTGGTTGTCTTTCAGGAGTGTGTGTGTGTTCAGATTCGGGTGGAGGCGGCGCCGTGCGATTGAGTGAATTTCGCACCGCGCTGAAGGAAGAATTCGGCGACGGTTACGGCCGAGTGCTCACCCGTGACCTCGTTCTCACCCCGCTCGGCGGACGCACGGCCGATCAGGCACTCGCAGCCGGCGTCCCGGCCCGTGACGTGTGGCTGGCGCTGTGCGCCGCGGTCGACGTGCCGCGCAGTCGTTGGTACGGCGCCGGCATCCCTGCCCCTCGCCTGTAACAGACTGGACTTCACCTTCGGCCTCTGATTCGACACGCCGTGCACAATATCCGGGAATGCTCGAATACCTGTTCGGCTTTGATAGGCTCCTCACCAGCAGACTTTCTGACAGGTTCTCCACTGGTCGATCGTGCTCCCGGCCAATGTCGGAGGTGCGGCGTACAGTCGAATTTGTCAGAGAAAGTCGGCGATTGCCTTGTCGAAACGGGCATCGGGGTCCTCTCGATGACCGGGCCGACAGCCTATAGGCGCCACCAGGCACGTCCCGAAGCTCCGTTCAAAGCGAGCGACCGTGCAGAACCCAGGAGATGAAGACCATGGCATCACAAGCGAACCGCGAGAAGGCCCTCGAAACCGCCCTCGCGCAAATCGATCGTCAGTTTGGCAAGGGCTCGGTCATGCGCCTCGGCAGCGACGAGCGTGCCCCCGTTGAAACCATTTCGACTGGGTCGATCGCGCTAGACGTCGCGCTCGGCGTTGGCGGACTGCCGCGTGGCCGCATCGTGGAGATCTACGGTCCGGAATCCTCGGGTAAGACCACGCTCACCCTGCACGCCATCGCGAATGCGCAGAAGAACGGTGGCATCGCCGCGTTCATCGACGCGGAGCACGCCCTCGATCCGGAATACGCCAAGAAGCTCGGCGTCGACATCGATGCTCTGCTGGTCTCGCAGCCCGACACGGGCGAGCAAGCCCTCGAAATTGCTGACATGCTCGTGCGAAGTGGGTCCATCGACCTCATCGTTGTCGACTCGGTTGCTGCCCTCGTGCCGCGTGCTGAGATCGAGGGCGAGATGGGTGATTCCCACGTGGGCCTCCAGGCCCGACTCATGTCGCAGGCGCTCCGCAAGCTCACCGGTGGTTTGAGCCAGACCAACACCACCATGATCTTCATTAACCAGCTGCGCGAAAAGATCGGCGTCTTCTTCGGTAGCCCCGAGACCACGTCGGGCGGTAAGGCACTCAAGTTCTACGCGTCGGTGCGCCTCGACATTCGCCGCATTGAAACCCTCAAAGACGGAACCGAAGCCATCGGTAACCGCACCCGGGTCAAGGTCGTCAAGAACAAGATGGCACCGCCCTTCAAGCAGGCTGAGTTCGACATCATCTATGGCATCGGAATCTCGCGCGAGGGCAGCCTGATCGACTTCGGAGTCGACCAGGGCATCGTCAAGAAGTCCGGTGCCTGGTACACCTACGACGGCGACCAGCTCGGCCAGGGTAAAGAGAACTCGCGCAACTTCCTGCTCAAGCACCCCGAGATGGCCAACGAGATCGAGAGCAAGATTCTGATCAAGCTCGGCATCGGCCCGGAGGGCATCGCGGCCAAGGCCGCCGAGAAGGCCGCTGCGGCGATTGTCGCCGAGGCCGAAGCGAAGGCTAAGGCAGAAGCGGATGCCGCGGCGGTACTCGATGGTGGTCCGGTCGCCATCAAGGCACCGGCAGCGCGCAAGAGCGCCTAACCGAGACCACCGCACGACAACGAAAGGCAGGTCACGGGAATGGTTCACTTCGAACCCAAGAATGACGCAGCACCACAAGCAGACGCCGGCTTGGCTCCCGTGACCTACCTGCCCGGTGCGGCCCCGGGAATGAAGCGCCGGTCGCCGTTGCAGGCAGCGGCCGGCGAACCCGACGCTGCTGAGACCGACACTGAGACCGACGCCGTCGAAGTCGACGCCGAGACCGATGCAGACGCCGACGCGCTCGATCAGCGTGAGCGGGCCGAGAAGGTGCTGTTGCACCGGTTGCGTGGCCGTTCCCTGTCCACCGTCGAGGCCCTGCTTGTCTTGAACGGCACCGGGGTAGACTCCGGCGAGGCGAGTGAGATCATCGAGAAGTTCATTCAGCTGCAGTACCTCGATGAGGCCAAGCTCGCCGACCAGATCATTCACAGCCACAACGTGCGCAAGGGTCTCGGTCGCACCGGTGTTGAGGCTGAAATGCGTCGGCGCAAGCTCGATCCGAGCGTCATGATGGACAAGCTCGAAGAGCTTCCCGACGACGAAGCTGAACGCGCCATCGACCTGGCCACCAAACGCATGGGTCAGATGGAACGTTTCGACGACCAGACCATCGACCGCCGACTCACCGGTTTTCTCATGCGCAAGGGCTATAGCTCGGCCGCCGTACGATTGGCGGTCAAAGCCGCAATGGACAGCCGCGGTGGCGGCTCGCGTGTGCGCTTCCGCTAATGCTGCCGCCCGTTATTCCTGACCGCGCGTCGCACACGGCTCGCACACCGAATTGCTCGCGTAAACTATACCCACTATGAGTATCGTCGCCCCCGCACTTGCCCGCCGAACCGTGATCACCCCCTCGGTAGCCGCGATCGACGCCTCGGGGCGTGCGCGCACCTATGAGGTGCGCACCTTCGGCTGTCAGATGAACGTGCACGACTCCGAACGCTTGAGCGGCTCTCTCGAAGCCGCCGGCTACGTCTCGGCGAACGGCGGCGAGGCCGACATCGTCGTGATCAACACCTGCGCCGTGCGAGAGAACGCCGACAATAAGCTCTACGGTAACCTCGGCTACCTCGCCTCGGTCAAGCGCAAGCATGAGGGCATGCAAATTGCCGTCGGCGGGTGCCTCGCGCAAAAGGACAAGAACACCATCCTCGAGAAGGCGCCCTGGGTGGACGTCGTCTTCGGAACGCACAACATGGGCTCTCTTCCGAGCTTGCTCGAGCGGGCCCGCCATAACGGTGAGGCGCAGCTCGAGATTCTCGAGTCGCTCGAAACCTTCCCGTCCACCCTGCCGACCAAACGTGACTCCAGCTACAGCGGCTGGGTCTCCATTTCGGTTGGCTGCAACAACACCTGCACTTTCTGCATCGTGCCTGCCCTGCGCGGCAAAGAAAAAGATCG
The DNA here is from genome assembly GCF_004404045.1 of Cryobacterium sp. Hh11. NCBI lineage: Bacteria > Bacillati > Actinomycetota > Actinomycetes > Micrococcales > Microbacteriaceae > Cryobacterium > Cryobacterium sp. Hh11. Next base: position 107,845 of record NZ_SOHF01000020.1, read on the forward strand.
CCGTCCGGGCGAGATCCTCGCCGAGATTCAGGCCCTCGTCGACGACGGCGCCATCGAGGTCACCCTGCTCGGGCAGAACGTCAACTCCTACGGCGTTGAATTCGGCGACCGCCTCGCATTCGGTAAGCTGCTGCGCGCGGCCGGCAAGATCGACGGGCTGGAGCGCATCCGCTTCACCAGCCCGCATCCAGCCGCGTTCACCGATGATGTCATCGACGCCATGGCGGAGACGCCCTCTGTTATGCCCCAGCTGCACATGCCCCTGCAGTCCGGGTCCGACCGCATCCTCAAGTCAATGCGCCGCTCCTACCGTTCGGCGAAGTTCCTCGGCATCCTCGACCGCGTGCGTGCACAGATGCCACACGCCGCCATCAGCACCGACATCATCGTTGGCTTTCCCGGCGAAACGGAGGAAGACTTTCAAGAGACCCTACGGGTCGTTGAACAGGCTCGCTTTGCCACTGCGTTCACCTTTCAGTACTCGATTCGTCCGGGTACCCCGGCCGCGACGATGGCCGACCAAGTTCCCAAGGCCATCGTGCAAGACCGCTACGAGCGTCTCGCCGCCCTGCAGGAACGTATCTCCCTCGAAGAAAACCAGGCCGTGATCGGTCGCGAGGTTGAACTGCTCGTCGCCAACGGCGGTCGCAAGGACAGCGACACCCACCGCCTGAGTGGGCGCGCCCCCGACAGCCGGCTCGTGCACTTCGACGTGCCGGCCGGTTCGCCACGGCCGCGTCCCGGCGACGTGGTTACGGTCGTTGTCACCCAGGCCGCACCGTTCCACCTGATCGCTGACTCGACCACCGAAGCGCCCCTGCGCATCCGTTCCACCCGTGCCGGCGATGCCTGGGACCGCCTTGAAGCCGAATCCTGCGGCGTTCCGTCACACGGTGGAGCAGCTGGCGGTGCAGGTCCGGTCTCGCTTGGCCTGCCGACCATCGGTCTGCGAGTCGAGAGCGGCTCGAGCACCATCCCCATCTACAACGTGAACGACGACGAGCGTTAGGAACGGTGTCGCCTGAGAAACCGGTGCCAGCCGAACCATTGGGGTCAGCTGCCTCGCCGGTGCTGATCGCGATCGTCGGATCGACCGGCACCGGTAAGTCGGAGTTGTCCCTTGATCTGGCCGAACGGCTGATCGCGCGCGGCCAGCCGGCCGAAATCGTCAACGCCGATGCCATGCAGCTCTATCGCGGCATGGATATCGGCACGGCAAAACTCACTCTCGCGGAACGCCGCGGAATTCCGCACCACCTGCTCGATGTGCTTGAGGTGACCGCCGAGGCCACCGTGAGCAATTACCAAACGGATGCCCGTGCAGCGATCACCGAGATCATCGCGCGTGGCGCGGTGCCGATCCTGGTCGGCGGCTCGGGATTGTATGTCTCCTCGGTCGTGTTCGACTTTCGGTTTCCCGGCACTGATCCGGAGCTGCGCGCCCGGCTCGAAGCGGAGTTGATCGACATTGGACCCGGCCTGATGTACGCCCGGCTGCAGGCCGTCGACCCGCAGGCTGCACAGAGCATCGGCCCGAGCAACGGCCGCCGCTTGGTGCGGGCCCTAGAAATCGTTGAGCTGACCGGTGCCCCACACCTGGCCGCCCTGCCGGACGAGCCAGTCTACTGGCGCCCCAGCGTCTTGCTCGGCCTCCGCACCCCGCGTGAACAACTGACCCCTCGGCTCGACGCCCGAGTAGAGCGGATGTGGGCAGCCGGCATCGTCGACGAAGCACGCGGGCTGCTCGCGGGCGGCATCGAAGACGGCGTGACGGCGAGCCGCGCGATCGGCTACGCCCAGGCCCTCGGCCAGGTGCACGGAACGCTCGGCCAGGCCAAGGCGATCGAGGCAACCCAGCAACTCACCCGCCGCTATGCCCGCCGCCAGGTGAGCTGGTTCAAGCGGTATGCCCACACGCACTGGATCGAATCCGACGCGGCCGACCGGGTCGATGACGCGCTCGCTCACGTCGACCGCGCCGTGACCGCAGAGTACCCAGCGACCGCCCCGTAAACTGGCAGCATGGGCATCACTCTGAACTTCACCAAGGGCCACGGCACGGGGAACGACTTCGTGCTGTTCGCTGATCCAGACGGAAAACTGGAACTGACCCCGGCACAGATTCGTGCCGTGTGCGACCGCAAGTTCGGAGTCGGTGCCGACGGCATTATCCGCGCCGTGCGCAGCCAGAACCTGCCCGACGGTGCTGCCGCCCTCGCCGAAGACGACGCGGCCGAGTGGTTCATGGACTACTGGAATGCCGACGGCACCGTCTCGGAAATGTGCGGAAACGGCATCCGTGTCTACGCCAAATTCCTGATCGAAAACAACCTTGCCGAGCTGTTACCCGGTGACACCCTCATTATCGGCACCCGCGGCGGCGTGCGCGACGTGCAGCGCAACGCCTCCGGTTTTCAGGTCGACCTCGGTCGGTGGAAGCTCGACGGCACCGAGCCGCTCGTGCGCACCAAGAACCTGCCCGTGGCCCGTCCGGGCCTCGGTATCAACGTCGGCAACCCGCACACGGTTGTCGCACTCGCCGACGACGACGAGCTGGATGCCGCTGACCTTACCTTCATTCCGCAGCTCGATCCGGAACCAGTCGGCGGCGTCAACATCGAATTTGTGGTGCCGAACGACCCGCTCGTCGTCAACGGCGTTGGGCGGTTCCGCATGCGCGTGCACGAGCGTGGCAGCGGGGAGACGCTGTCGTGCGGCACCGGAGCGGTCGCGGCGGCCCTGGCTACCCGGCACTGGGCCGGGGAAGCGGCACCGCACCAGTGGCGGGTCGAGGTTCCCGGCGGCGTGCTCGGGGTGCGGATGTTCCCGGCCGAGGACGGCGAGCACGTGTCGCTGTCCGGGCCGGCGGAGCTGGTCTTTGACGGGGTTCTGAACCTGGGCTAGTTCGGTTTCGGGTGGGGCCGTGGCGACAGGGTCACCCGCTCCTCGCTCAAACATTCGGGCCTTTCGGGAGGCCCCCGCGAAAAGCGTGCGGAAACCTCCCGAAAGGCCCGAAAACTCGCAACCCCGCGGGAAACCCCGCCTCCACGGCTGGTTCGGAGTTTGTTGGAGTAACCCGACGCTAGTTGCGGTGCACCTGGAGCACTCGGAAGCCCTTGCTGATGGCCTCGCGGGTGGTCTCAAAGGTGTCGGGGAGTTCGGCAGCGAGCCAACGCTGGAGTGAGTCAGAGCCGAGGTTTCGCTGGATGACGAGCCAGGCATCCGCTTCGGATTCGAGGCGGGGCAGCCAGGTTTGCATGAGGCCGTGCAGCTCGTCCTTGCCGACACGGATGGGCGGATTCGACCAAATGGTGCGAAAGCTGATGTCTGCGGGCACATCGGCGGCGAGCACGGCCTTGACGTTGGTCAGGCCGAGGGTCGCGGCGTTGGTGCGCACGAGATCGAGTGCGCGTTCGTTCACGTCCACGGCCCACACGGTGGCCTCGGGGGAGGCCAGGGCGAGGTGCAGCGCGATCGGACCCCAGCCGCAGCCGAGGTCGAGAAAATGACCGGTCAGGGGCGGCTCGGGGGCGTATTTCAGCAGTACCTCGGTGCCGGTGTCGATGTGGGCGGGGCTGAACACCGAGTTGGCAGTCGTGAGTTCATGATCCTGCCCGTGCAACTGCACTGTGATCTGTCGGGTTTTCAGTACGGTGCCGGGCGCCGGAGAAAAATAGTGGTCGGACGACATAGGAGGAACCTTTCAACTTCGTTGAACTAAGGTTAATGGGATGAATGATCCAACGGCGCCCCGCGGCAACGACGCAGTAGAAAACGAGCCCGTAGAACCGGCACTTGACGCCGATGATGTCGTGGCGCGCGTGTTGGCCAGCGCCGACAGTAAGGCTGCCGGCTATTCCCTGTTCCGCAGCGGATCGGCTCAGGCCCTGCAAGCGCAGGCCTCCGGTGAATATGACGGCAGCGACCACGACGGTGACCAGTCCGAACGTGCCGACCGCAACGCCCTGCGTCGCGTCGGCGGTCTCTCCACCGAGCTTGAAGACGTCACCGAGGTGGAATACCGCCAGCTGCGCCTCGAAAACGTGGTCCTGGTGGGCGTCTACACGCACGGTACCGTCGACGACGCCGAAAACTCTATGCGGGAACTGGCTGCCCTGGCTGAGACCGCCGGCGCAACCGTGCTTGACGGTTTGCTACAGCGTCGGGCCACCCCCGACCCCAGCACCTACCTGGGCAAGGGCAAGGCCCAGGAAGTCGCCGACATAGTCAAGGCGCTCGGCGCCGACACCGTCATCGCCGACACCGAACTCGCTCCCAGCCAGCGGCGTGCCCTCGAAGACGTGGTCAAGGTCAAGGTCATCGACCGCACCGCCGTGATCCTCGACATTTTCAGCCAGCATGCCAAAAGCCGGGAGGGCAAAGCGCAGGTCGAACTGGCTCAGATGGCCTACATGCTGCCGCGCCTGCGTGGCTGGGGTGACTCGATGTCTCGCCAGGCCGGTGGCCAGGTCGGTGGCACCGGGGCCGGAATGGGCTCGCGTGGTCCCGGTGAGACCAAGATCGAACTCGACCGTCGCCGCATTCACACCCGGATGTCCAAGCTGCGCAAGCAGATGGTTGAGATGAAACCCGCCCGCGAGGCCAAACGCGCCAACCGCAAGCGCAACTCCGTTCCCTCGGTCGCAATCGTCGGTTACACGAACGCTGGCAAGTCCAGCTTGCTGAACCGCATCACCAAGGCCGGAGTGCTCGTCGAGAACTCCCTCTTCGCGACCCTCGATGCCACCGTGCGAAAGTCGACGACCGCCGACGGCCGCCTGTACACCCTCACCGACACGGTCGGCTTCGTGCGCAACCTGCCGCACCAACTGGTTGAGGCGTTTCGTTCGACCCTGGAAGAAGTCGCCGATGCCGACGTCATCGTGCACGTGGTGGACGGCTCCCACCCCGACCCGGTCGCGCAACTGGCGACCGTGCGCGATGTTATCTCCGAGGTCGGCGCCCGCGACATACCCGAACTGGTCGTCTTCAATAAGAGCGACCTGATCAGCGACGATGACCGGCTTGTGCTGCGCGGCCTCGAGCCGAAGGCGACATTCGTCTCGGCCCGAACCGGTGAGGGTATCGAAACCGTGCTTACCGCGGTGGCGCTGTTGCTGCCGACACCGCAGATCGAACTCGACCTGCTCATTCCCTACGATCGAGGCGACCTCATCGCCGTGCTGCACGATCAGGGCCGCATCGAGGCGACCGAGTACGTGGAAGCCGGTACTCACGTGACGGCGTTCGTCACCCCAGAGATCGAGCCCCAGTTCGCCCCGTTCGTGATTCTGTCCACGCTCTCCGCGTAGCCGTCGGGGTGGGGTGCGGCTGAGGCATTTCCAGTGGCGGGCGGGCCCGCGAGCGGGGCGTCACCCTGACCGATACGTCCTGCGGATAGTGGGCCGTGTCGAATCGGTCAGATGCTCAACCGACGCAGCCGGGTGAGCCGACGGAGACCGTCGTTGGGTGAAAGACTTCGTGCCGGGTTGACGGCGCTTTCGAGGCGGTTGCGCACCGACGCCACGTTTAGATGCATCCCGATCGCGACCAATCCGTCTTCGCCCGATCCGACGGGGTGCGGGGCGATGTGGATGTGCCGGCCGACGACGTTGACCGAAATCCGGCGCCGCCGGAATCCAGCCCCTACCGTGACCGCACCCTTTAGCCGGTACACCCCATCGGGCGGGTGCTCAAGAAGATCCACCAGCCGACCGGCGTCCACCGGTGCAAGGGCCGTCACCGTCACGGCGTCGGCATGCGGGTGGGGGTGTAGGTCGCGAACCGGGCCGGAGCCGAGCAGCGCGGCGAACGATAGCTCGCCATCTGGAGCCGGTTCGAGCGCCGCGTCGAACACTAGCGCGGGGTCGAGGTGCCCCTGGGCCGTGCTGATAATGCGAGCCGAGGGATTGCGCTGCCGAATCCGATTGACGATGCGCGCGACCGCGGCTTCTCGTTCCGGCGGCGGGATACGGTCGGTCTTATTGATCACAATGAGAGACGCCGCGGAATACCGCGCCAGCGCCAGGACACCGGTGTCGATGGTCTTGAAGTGTTCTACGGCGTCTACGATATCCACGAGCCCGCCGGGTCGTACCCTGGCAACTCCGCTGTAGCGGATGAGGCGGGCAAGGGCGGACGGTTCGGCCACGCCACTGGCCTCGACGATCACGGCGTCCAGTCGCAGCCGTGGCTGGGTGAGCGCATCGAGGGCGCCATCAAGGCCGCCCGCGTCGGGCAGGCAGCACACGCATCCGCCACTGATGCCCGCCACCTCATCGATTTGGCCGATCGCCAAGCCAGCGTCGACGTTGAGGACGCCAAAGTCGTTGATGACGACGCCCAGACGCGCGCCCGGGCCGCGCAGTAAGTGATTGAGCACCGTGGTTTTGCCGGCGCCGAGGTGGCCCGTCAGAGCGATCACTGGAACTTGCCGCACAGCGGATGCCTCTCCTTCATTCGGTCGCGCCGCTGGCGGTCCAGCCGGCCCTGCCTACCGCTTATTAGGGTGGGCCTGGATGGGTTTGCCGACGCCGAGGACGGCGTCTTGCAGCATGAGGGGTACGTCGTTGGCTGGCATTTCGCCGGGCAACGGTCCGCCGGAGCGAATCCACCCGAGGAGCGCGTCCAGGATCGCGGGCCGGTCCACGCCACCCAGCCAGACGGATGGTCCGGTCGTGCCGTTGACTCCATCGCGGCGGGCAACAGCGGCGACTGCCCCATTGGCGCAGGCGCCCAAGCAGGGTGCGGACACGAGCACGGCGCCGCGACCGCTCACGATCGTGGTGCGCACTCTGTCGGTGCCGGTCTGGTCATCGGCCAGCCGGTGCAGAGCCTCGCAGCGGTGTCCGGTGCAGAGAGCGACGAGTGGGCCGCTCGCGCCGGGAACGATCGAGGTATGAGTGTGGGGGCTGGTCATAGTTGTCTCCCTTGCGGTGTTGCGGACGGTGGGCGGTGCCGGTTCAATCGTCATCCTGGTCGAGGTCCCAGGCCGGAAACGGGTCGGTCAGGCTCCGCCATTCCATGGGACCGCCGATGAACTCGCGATCATCAAGTAAGCAGGCGTCAAGGTTCGCGGTGAGTCGGACGCCGTCGAGGTTTCGGCCGAAGAAGGCGATCTCCTGACCCCATGGCGACTCGGGGTCGTGGCTGCCCATGCTGGTCGGCTCGAATGCGATGGTGGGACCGGCGCTGTTCCACGACCCGACGACGTGCGGGCGCGATGCCAGTCTGAACAATCCACGGGAGCGGAGGATCTCGCCGGACTCGGTGGACGTGTCGCTGAGGAAGCTGGCGAGGCGGCCCGGGTGAAAGGGGCGGGGATCCCGGTAGACGACGCAACCGAGACCGGTGCGGCCCGAAGCCAACTGCCCCTCGCCGTTCAGCTGCCGGATCCAGCCGGGGCTCTGCTGCAGCCACGTGAGCATGTCCATCCGGGGTGGCAACCACGCACTGACCGAGCTGTGCCCGTGACGGGCGAAGACCACCTGGCAGGACGGGTTGAGCAGTCTCACGAAGTCGCGCAGGTCCGCGCACTCGTCGGCGGTGGAGAGATCGGTCTTGTTGATCACCACCACGCTGGCCCACTCGATCTGTTGCACGAGGGCGTCGGCCACCGTGCGGTCGTGCTCACCGTGGGCGGCGCAGGGCTGCGGTGGCTCGGGTGCAAATTTATCGCTGCGTATGTCCCGCCAGAAGCTGGACGCATCGAGCACGCTGACGAAATTTCCCAGGCGGATGCCGCCGGCTTCCGAGTGCAGAACGAGGTCACCGCCGGCGGCCATGACCGCGACGGCCACCTCGAGCGGCACGGCGGACGGGTGGATCTCCAGCATGACCTCTCGCCGAGTGCCGGTGCCCGCGATGGCCCCGCTGACGGCGGCCCGATCGGCGCCGTCCAGACTGATGCTGGTTCGGCCGCTCGCGCGAGCGATGGAAGACTTACCGGCGCCGGCGAGGCCGCTCACGAGGTTCAGGGTGAGGAATGAAGGCGATGTCATGCCTGCTACTCTAATTGATTTTCCTTCTCAATAAGGAAGAAATGGTCATGAAGGTACGCAATTCGCTCAAGAAGCTCCCTGGCGCCCAAATCGTGCACCGGCGCGGCCGGGTGTTCGTGATCGACAAGAAGAACCCGCGCCTGAAAGCCCCAGCCGGCTGGTCCTGCCCGTAACCGGCCGGCCATCGACTTCGTAGACGCGGTAGACCTGTCAATCGGTGAGACCGCCGCCTCGACCAAGCCGCCGGAGCACCCGTTGAGATCGCAGTCATCACCGACAGCTGCACCGCTGCGGGATGCCGTCATGCTGCCAGGTGCTGGTCCAGCAAACCCCATCCGCGCATGAAGCCGCGACAAGCGTGACAATACGGCACCACTCGAGTCTTCCCTGCCGCCTGGGGAACATGCCCAACCCGGGAACGAATACATCGTTGATCGCTTATGCATCTGGTTGGCTAGAACTACTAGCAGTTGCCTGGGCGGATCCACAAGGAGAACAGCATGCCCCTCACCGACACCCATGGAGAGCACGCGGTCATGGACCACCAACACGGCGACCACTACGACGAGCACGAATCCAAGGCCGAGCACACGCCCGACGCCCACGCTCACGGCACTGACTGCGGCCACGAGGCCGTGAATCACGACGACCACTACGACGAGCACTAGCTAGACGGCGTCCTTCCCGGCTACGGCTCGTCCAACGGTTCATCCCGTTGTGCGGGCCGTTTCTGGTTTCTGGAGCCCGTCCACGAGCAACGTGCGCAACGGTCCCGGTTTGGAAACTCGATAATCATATCCCGACGCTGGTTTCGGCATGACGGGCGGCGGAGTCATGCGGCGTGCTGGGGTGGAGACTCTCCAGTGAGGTTGATGAATTTACGGCGAAAGGTCGCGGTGAGGGTTTTCCCGAGGACGGCATCATGAGGGCCTCGGCGGCTCGGGTGAGGTTGAGCCATCGTGAAGTGGGCCACGCGCGAACATATGCATATCGACCGGGCCGCATGCGCCTGGCTGATAACCCGATTCATCGATGCGGATGCGCAGTTCATCTTCGTCGCCGACCCGGCCGACGTTCCGACAGGTGCGACGGCATTCGACATGCGCGGCGCCGAGCACTCCCACCAGGGCGCTGACTGCACGTTCGAAACGATCCTGCGCCGGCACGAACTAGCCGATCCCGTACTCTGGAAATCGGCCAGATCGTCCATGAGGCCGACCTCGACGATGGCCGCTTCGACGCAGCCTGCTCCACGGCCGCGACGTCTCCTGACGAAATGAGCACTGCACTGTGACACCCAAGAAGGCCCGGCCAGCGTCCGCAACGGATGCCGCCGAGACCAGAGATCTGGTTCCGTTCGGGGACGCTGTCCGTGTCTGGTTCCTCGTGTCCCTGGAGACTTTCGGCGGCCCTGCCGGACAGATAGCCGTCATGCACCGCATCCTCGTGGAAGAGAAGCGCTGGATCGGGCACCGCCGCTTCCAGCACGCCATGAACTTCTGTGTCATGCTCCCCGGTCCCGAAGCGCAACAGCTCGCCATCTACATCGGCTGGCTGCTCAACGGCAAACGCGGCGGCCTGGTCGCCGGCACCCTGTTCGTCCTTCCCGGAGTTGTCGCCCTCCTTGCCCTGTCGGCCATCTTCGTGGCCTACGGTGACGCCCCCGTGGTCGCAGCTCTCTTCACCGGCATCGCCGCCGCCACACTGATCATCGTGGGTCAAGCCATTGTGAAGGTTGGCCGACGGTCCCTCGTCCACCCCGCCTTGGTCGTGCTCGCCGTCGCTGCGTTCGCCGCCCTGGCCCTGTTTGCAGTTCCCTTCCCCGTTGTGATCCTCATCGCAGCCCTGACCGGCTGGCTCCTCACACGCTATGTGCCCGGCGTGGCGAAGAAGATCGACGGCAGCGGCGATGCACCCGACGGAATCCAACCCGTCATCGCCGATAACGCGCTCAACGCCGGGAAGCCCTCCGCGGTGAGCGCGGGCAAGGTCCTGGCCGTGGGGCTGACACTGTGGATCCTGCCCATAATCGCCGTAGTTTTTTTCACCGGGATCGGCTCGGTATTCACGCAGCAGGGCGTGTTCTTCTCCACCATGGCCCTGGTCACCTTCGGTGGCGCGTACGCCGTGCTGGCCTACGTCGCCCAGCAAGCCGTGGAGGTTTTCCACTGGCTCACCCCCGGAGAAATGGCCCGCGGACTCGGTCTGGCCGAGACCACACCCGGACCCCTGATTATGGTCGTCCAGTTCGTCGGCTTCATCGGCGCCTACCGCAACCCCGGCGACCTCGACCCCTGGGTCGCAGCCATCATCGGAGCACTCCTGACCACCTGGGTCACCTTCGTGCCCTGCTTCATTTTCATCTTCCTCGGCGCACCCCACATCGAACGGCTCCGCGGCAACCGCCACCTCTCCGGCGCACTCACCGGCATCACTGCGGCGGTCGTCGGAGTCATCGCCAATCTCGCCGTCTTCTTCGCCATCAACATCCTCTTCTCCGAAACGTTCCGCCTCGACTCCGGGCTGCTGCAACTCCAGCTGCCCGTGCTCAGCTCGCTGAGCATCCTGCCGGTCGCCGTCGCAGCAGTCGCCGCGGTGCTCATGCTGAAACTCCGGTGGACCGCACTGCGCACCATCGGCGTGTGCGCCCTCCTCGGTCTCGCCGCCGGCCTACTCGAGCTGGCCACCGCATAGATATATTTCCGGACGCTCGGCGCCCCGCCAGCGACATATAGCGAACACAGAATGCCGCCACCAAACGGCAAAATCCACAGGGTACGTCGATTCGACCGCAGTCTCAGTCTGCGTGAAAAATCGGCGACGTTCTCGCTCCTTGTCCGGACTTCATCACATCCGGTCAGGGAGATCAACTTGCCGAATGATCGTTTCGAGTCCGTCCGGATATGTCTGTAGTGACGGACCCTTCAGGCTTGGAGCAACACATGAGCGCAGCAGACCCACTCGAAGTGATGCTTGACCAATCATCACCGGGGACGGTGACGATCACGCCGAGTGTGCAGCGCGATCTTGAGGTAACGAATAGGCGTCGTAGCCGCCGGTCTCCGGCAGTACGGGAAGCGCCGAAATCGGTGACACCGTAGGGGACCAGCCACCCGCGCGGCCTCAACACCTATCCCGTCCGCTGGGCCAGCGGATAGATGCCGTCTGACCGCACGGATGACACGAACTGTCATATTCGCATCGCTCGACGTTGGTGTTGTTACTGTCTAATCAATCGTTGCCGACGGAATTCATTCCCCGGCATGGAGCGACAGCCGAGCCCGGCATCCGCCCGCGAAGAACCGCCAGCACGCTGGCGCGTCCGCGGCCGCCCGGCCATCACCCGCTGTACTGCTTCTGCCGAATGAGGAACCATGACCACGACAGGAATTTCCGCGTGTAACGCCCGCCCGGCGTTCTCGTTCGAGGTGTACCCGCCCAAATCGGCGGCCGCAGCATCCGCTCTAATGAGCACTATCGACCACCTGGCCGCCGCCGGCCCCGAGTTCATCTCGGTCACCTACGGCGCCAACGGCTCCTCGCGCAACTCTTCTCTGGACGTGCTGCGCTACATCAAAAATCACACCGAAGCGGATGCGATGGCGCATCTCACCTGCGTCGGCTCCTCGCACGCAGAGGCCAGCCGCCTCATTCGGGAGTTCCTCGACGCCGGCATACGCAGCTTTCTGGCCATTCGCGGCGACGCACCGCAGGGCGCGGTCGAAGGCGACAACACTTTTCTCGGGGATCTGCACAGCGCGGGGGAGCTGGTGCAGCTCATTCACCGCGTGCAGACCGAACGGGTGCCGTACATCGAGACGGTGATTCCGGGTCTGCCCGGAGCCCGCGGGGTGAAAACGGAACGCAGCAAGGTGCGCATCGGGGTCGCGGCCTTTCCGAACGGACACCCCAACTCCCGGTCGGTCAGCCAAGACATCGACACCCTGCTGGCCAAGCAAGCAGCTGGTGCCAACCTCGCCATTACCCAACTCTTCTTCCACGCCGACGACTACCTGAGCTTCATCCAGCGGGCTCGCTCGGCCGGGGTGCTCTTTCCCATTCTTCCCGGCATCATGCCGGTGACCAGCCCGAACCGGTTGCGCCGAATTCTGCAGCTCTCCGGGGAGAAGCTGCCGGCCGACCTGTCCATCGACCTTGAAGTCGAACCGACCGAGGAAGGGCAGCGCCAGATCGGCATCGACTACGCCGTGCGCCTCGGGCAGGATGTGCTTGCGGGCGGCGCCCCCGGACTCCACCTCTACGCCTTCAACCAACACGACACAGTGCTGCAGGTTCTCGAGGGGTGTGGGGCGCTTCCGGTGCCGGCAGTAATGCTTTAGGCCTCACGCCCGCTTCAGCGTGTAGGCCGGGAACTCGTTCGTTATTTTGCGCCATTCCAACGACCAATCTCCAGTGAAGGAATCTCCATGCCCATTTCACCCGCATTTCCCACCGGTACCATCCTCGGCTACCCGCGTATCGGTCGCCGGCGCGAGCTCAAGAAGGCCGTCGAAGCGTTCTGGTCTGGGGCGATCGACGCGGTCGCTGTGGAGAGCGTGGCCGCCGAACTGCGCTCGGCCACCCGGGAACGGCTCGTTGACCTCGGGCTCGGCCGCGCCGACTCGTCGATCCCCGAGTCGTTCTCGTACTACGACCAGGTGCTGGACACCATTGTCGCCGTTGGAGCGATTCCCACGCGGTTTGCCTCGCTCGTCGGTGCTGATGGAACCATCGACCTGGCCGGGTATTTCACCCTGGCCCGCGGCGAGGGCGAGAACCTGCCGCTTGAGATGACCAAGTGGTTCGACTCGAACTACCACTACCTCGTGCCCGAGATTGGCCCGGAGACCGTGTTCTCGTTGGCCGGTGACCGCATCGTGCGCGAGTTTCTCGAGGCCAAGGCGGCCGGTTTCCTCACCCGTCCGGTGCTCGTCGGTCCGGTCACCTTTCTCCTGCTCAGCAAGGCCAGCGATGAGGCGCCAGCCGGGTTCTCCCCGCTGTCCCGGCTCGTCGACATCCTTCCTGTCTACGCAGCGCTGCTATCCCGGCTAGCGGATGCCGGCGCCGACTGGGTGCAGCTCGACGAGCCGGGACTGGTCAGCGAATCGATCGATGTGCCACGCGGGGACACGCTGGCGGCGGTCGCATCCGCTTATGGCGTGCTCGGTCGGCTCAGTGGCCGCCCCGCCCTGTTTGTCGCGGCGCCCTACGGCAGTCTCGATGATGCCCTGCCGGTTCTTGCCGGCACTACCGTCGAGGCGATCGGCCTCGACCTGGTTCGGGGCACCCTGCCGCAGGCAGTGCCCGGGCTGGCCGCCAAGACCCTCGTTGCCGGGGTGATTGACGGGCATAACATCTGGCGCGGCGACCTGGCGGGCGCTTTCGAGCGCGCCGAGAGCGTGCGCGCGCTGTCCGACTCCGTCACCGTATCCACCTCAACGTCGCTGCTGCACGTGCCGCACGACGTGCTGGATGAGACCTCGTTGCCGCTCGACCTAACCAGCTGGCTGGCCTTTGCCGACCAGAAGGTGGGCCAGGTCGCCACCCTCGCGCTCGGCCTCGCTGCGGGGCAGGCGGCCATTGCCCTTCCGCTCGCGGATGCCGCTGCCGCGCTGACCGCGCGTCTCGCCGCTCCGGGGGTGCGCGACGGTTCGGTGCGAGCGCGTTCGGCCGCACTCACCGACGCCGATTTCACCCGTGGTGCCTACGCCGATCGCCTGACTGCTCAGAATGCTGCGCTGCAGCTGCCGTCGCTGCCCACGACCACGATCGGATCCTTCCCGCAGACCGCAGACATTCGCCGGGCACGCGCCCAGTTTCTCAAAGGAAACCTGCCAGCCGATGAGTACCGCGACCTGATGCGCGCCGAGATCGGCCGCGTCGTCGCCCTGCAAGAAGAGATCGGACTCGACGTGCTCGTGCACGGGGAACCCGAGCGCAACGACATGGTGCAGTACTTTGTTGAGAACCTCGACGGGTTCGCCGTGACCGAGAACGGCTGGGTGCAGTCCTACGGCAGCCGCTGCACCCGGCCATCCATTCTGTGGGGCGACGTCTCGCGCCCGGCCCCGATCACGGTGGACTGGTCGGTGTACACGCAGAGCCTGACAGCCAAGCCGGTCAAGGGCATGCTCACCGGACCGGTGACCATTCTGGCCTGGTCGTTCGTGCGTGACGACCAGCCGCTTGGCGAGACCGCTCGCCAGGTCGCCCTTGCCCTGCGCGATGAAATCGGCGACCTGGAAGCTGCGGGCATCAAGATCGTTCAGGTCGACGAGCCGGCCTTGCGGGAGCTGCTGCCGCTAAAGAAGAAGGACCACGCCGACTACCTGGACTGGTCGGTCGGCTCCTTTCGGCTGGCCACGGCCGGGGTCGCGGAAGCGACTCAAATTCACACGCACCTCTGCTACTCGGAGTTCGGCGTCGTCATCGAGGCTATCCGCAACCTCGACGCCGACGTCACGAGCATCGAAGCGGCCCGCTCGCGCATGGAGGTGGTCCAGCAGATTGAGGCCGGCGGGTTCAACCACGGCATCGGGGCCGGCATCTATGACATCCACTCGCCGCGAGTACCCAGTGTCGACGAGCTGACGACCCTGCTGGACACCGCCCTGGAATCCATCCCCGAACGCCAGGTCTGGGTGAACCCGGACTGCGGGCTCAAGACGCGTGGCTACGAGGAGACGGTGCAGTCCCTGCACAACATGCTGGCTGCGACCCGGGTGGTGCGCGATCGCCGCGCTGCCGATCTGAGAGCTAGCCTCACCCGGTAGCTCACTCGCGTACCTGGCGCCAGCCGGCAGTCTTCAGGCCCGATCACCGGTTAGTGGTCGGGCCTCGCGCCGAGCTTCTGTTCTCTTCTTTGCTTGTAGGGGACTCGCTAGACCGAGCGCAATACGGCGACGACCTTGCCGAGGATGTCGGCGTAGTCGCCGACGATGGGCTCGAAGTTACTGTTGCGCGGCAGCAGCCAGGTGTGGCCGTCGCGCTTGCGCAGTACCTTCACGGTGGCCTCGTTGTCGAGCATGGCCGCCACGATTTCGCCGTTCTCCGCGGTCTTCTGCTGGCGAACGACAACCCAGTCACCGTCGCAGATCGCCGCATCGATCATCGACTCACCGACGACCTTGAGCATGAACAGCTCCCCCTGGCCGACGAGCTGGCGGGGGAGTGGGAAGATCTCGTCGATCTGCTGATCTGCCGTGATCGGAATGCCGGCAGCGATTCGACCGACGAGGGGAACCATCGCAGCGTCGCCGACCTGCACGCCCGGGTGAAAACTGTCCTGGTCGCCGGTTCCGACGTCTTCGGGTGCGCGTTGAATCTCGATGAGTACCTCGAGTGCGCGAGGACGATTCGGGTCACGACGCAGATAGCCGCTCAGCTCAAGCTGGTTGAGCTGGTGAGTCACGCTCGATAGCGAGGCGAGGCCGACGGCGTCACCGATCTCACGCATGCTCGGCGGGTAGCCGCGCGAGCTGACCGAACGCTGAATAACGTCGAGGATGGCGAGCTGGCGCGGGCTCAAACTCTTGCGGCGCCGAGTGCCGCCCTTGTCGCGGGTACCGCCGGTGCTTTGTGTCACGAGAAGCGCTCCTTGCGTCGGTCCCGCGCGGGTTAGAGGACGTCTCGCGGGAATGTCGGTGGTGTCTGGTTGAGTAGCAATCAAGCAATTGACCTATCGAAAGTTTATCCAGTTCTCGGCCTTGAAACAAACACTTATTCGAGTGTGTTGCGTGATTTTCCGGGCAGAGACGAGAAAAAGCTTGCATGTTCGATTGTTCGAAGTTATATTCGGAACATAGTTTCGTATTCGGTCCTCCCGGCCGAGGGCCGAATACGAGACTCGCAGCCCGCCTACCTTGGAGGTTTGACATGACCACAGCATTTGCTCCCGCAGTTTCTCTCCCGCCCGTCACACGTCTTCGCCTCACCCGGCGTGGGCGAGTCGTCTTCACCACGCTCGCCGCATTGCCGGTCGTTCTGGGCGCCCTTGTATTTGCCGTCAATGGGGGAGCGGTGGGCGCCTCTGGGGCCGCCACCGGCATCGATCTCGTGTCGTACACAACCGACTCCGGCATCGTGGCCACGTTGGCCTATTCACCGACCGACGTCGGTTCAGCCCGATTCATCACGGTCGAACCCGGCCAAACTCTCTGGAACCTTGCTGAAGAGAACTTTCCCGCCGCCGACCCGCGCGACGTTGTCGCCGATATCAAGCGCATCAACGCCCTGTCGGTGGAAACGCTGCAGCCGGGCCAGCGCCTGGAAATCCCCGCCAACTCCTAAGTAGTGATGGGCAGCAGTACGGGGCCCTAGCATGGAGAGGGTGACCAGTCTCGAAGATCTTCCCCTCCGCACCAACCTGCACGGCCTGACGCCCTACGGTGCTCCGCAACTGCATGTTCCAGTGGCCCTGAACGTGAACGAGAACACGCACCCCATTCCTGAAGCGGTGGCCCGCGACATCCTCGCCGGCCTGGCCGAGGCCATCCGCTCGGTGAATCGGTATCCCGATCGAGAGTTCACCGCCCTGCGCGAGGCGCTCGCCCGCTACCTCGGCGAAGGACTGTCCGCCGAGAATATCTGGGCGGCCAACGGCTCCAACGAGGTGCTGCAACAGGTGTTGCAGGCTTTCGGCGGACCGGGACGCAGCCTGCTGGGCTTTGCCCCGACCTACTCGATGTACTCGATCCTCGCGTCGGGAACCGACACCACCTGGATTGCCGGTGCCCGCGACGCTGACTACGAGCTGTCGCCAGCGACCGCCGTGAGCGAGATCACGCGTACCAAGCCCGATGTCGTCTTTCTCTGCTCGCCGAACAACCCCACCGGTACGCCGCTCTCCCTCGAGACCATCGCCGCTGCCTATGACGCGACCGACGGCATCGTCGTGGTCGATGAGGCCTACGCCGAATTCGCTCCGGTCGGCACCCCGAGCGCGCTCACCCTGCTGCCTGGCCGGGAACGCCTGCTCGTCTCCCGAACGATGAGCAAGGCCTTCGCGTTCGCCGGTGCCCGTGTGGGCTACCTGGCTGCCGATCCGGCCGTAACGGATGCCCTGCGTCTGGTTCGCTTGCCGTACCACCTCTCGGCCCTGACCCAGGCGGCCGCAAACGCGGCCCTGGCGCACAGCGTCGAGATGCTCGCGATGGTCGATGACATTCGTGGGCAGCGCGATCGGCTCGTTGTTGAGCTTGCGGGCCTGGGCTATGCCCCGCACCGCAGCTGGAGCAACTTCGTACTGTTCGGGGGAGTAGCCGACCCGCACGAGACCTTCGAGGCGCTGCTGGCTGAGGGAATTCTTATTCGCGATGTGGGCATCGCCCACCACCTGCGCGTGACCGCCGGCACCGAACAGGAGACGACCCTGTTCCTCGACGCCATCGCCCGACTTGGTCGCAGTGGCGGCCCCGGTCAAATTGCGCCCGCCCAAGCGGAATAAACTAGGTCCATGAGCTCACCTGCTGACATTCCCGCGCCCCGCGTCGCACACCTGCAACGGGAGACGAGTGAATCCAGCATCGACCTGTCTCTGAACCTTGATGGCACCGGCGTCAGCGACATCCGTACTTCGGTGCCGTTCTTCGACCACCTGCTGACGGCGTTCGCCAAACACTCCCTGACCGATCTCACGGTGCGCGCCTCCGGCGACATCGAAATCGACGTGCACCACACCGTCGAAGACGTCGGAATCGTGCTCGGCCAGGCCATTCGTCAGGCCCTTGGTGACAAATCGGGCATCTCCCGTTACGGTGACGCTCTCGTGCCCCTCGACGAGGCGCTGGCCCAGGCCGTGGTCGACATCTCCGGCCGCCCCTACCTCGTGCACACGGGCGAACCGGCCGGCTTTGAATTTCACCTCATCGGTGGTCACTTCACCGGCTCCATGGTGCGTCACGTCTTCGAAGCGATTACTTTTCACGCCGGCCTGACCGTGCACGTCACCCTGCTTGGCGGGCGCGATCCGCACCACATTGCCGAGGCTGAATTCAAGGCGTTCGCCCGCGCCTTCCGACTCGCCAAGGCCCTCGACCCGCTCGTGCACGGTATCCCGTCGACCAAGGGAGCCCTATGACGAAGGTTGTCGTCTTCGACTACGGAACCGGAAACGTGCACTCCGCGGTCAAGGCGCTCGAGTTGGCTGGCGCCGAGGTCACCCTCACGAGCGACCGCACAACTGCATTGGAGGCCGACGGTCTCGTCGTGCCCGGAGTTGGAGCGTTCAGCGCCGTGATGGCAGCGCTCAAGTCCGTTCGCGGTGACGACATCGTCGACCGTCGTCTGGCCGGCGGCCGCCCGGTGCTTGGAATTTGCGTCGGCATGCAGGTCATGTTCGAGCGTGGAGTGGAACGTGGCGTGGACACCGAGGGGCTCGGCGAATGGCCGGGAACGGTCACCGAGCTTCCCGCGAAGATCCTTCCGCACATGGGCTGGAACACCGTCACGAGCGCACCCAACTCTGAATTGTTCCGAGGCATCGAAGACGAGCGGTTCTACTTCGTGCACTCCTACGCCGCGCAATCCTGGACGCTTGAGGTCATGCCGCCGTTCCCAGAGCCCCGGCTGACCTGGGCCGATCATGGGGCGCCGTTCCTGGCCGCGATCGAGAACGGACCGCTCAGCGCCACCCAGTTTCACCCGGAGAAATCGGGGGAGGCAGGCATCCGCTTGTTGAAGAACTGGATCGGCACGCTGCACAGTTAGCCCGGCGAGCCTAGACTTCACAGTCCCATCCGCATCACAGCCACAGCCCCTGCAATTGGTCGCACAGCGCGACCGCACCAATCAAGGACACCAATGAGTGAGTTCAACAAGACACCGAGGCTCGTCCTCCTGCCCGCCGTCGATGTGGCCGGCGGCAAGGCGGTTCGCCTGACCCAGGGCGAGGCCGGCACGGAAACGAACTACGGTGACCCCGTCGACGCCGCGGCCGACTGGGCCAGGCAAGGTGCTGAGTGGATTCACCTCGTCGACCTCGACGCGGCCTTCGGCCGTGGCAACAACACCGGTGTGATCAAGAAGGTCATTCGTCAGGTCAAGGGCGTGAATATCGAGCTCTCCGGCGGTATCCGCGATGACGAATCGCTCGAAGCGGCACTGACCACCGGCGTTAAACGCATCAACCTCGGCACCGCAGCGTTGGAAAACCCGGAGTGGGCGGCGAGCGTCATCGCACAATACGGTGAGGCCGTTGCCGTTGGCCTTGATGTACGCGGAACCACCCTGGCCGCGCGTGGCTGGACCAAAGATGGCGGGGACCTCTGGCAGGTCCTCGAACGGCTCGAAGCAGCCGGGTGTGCCCGCTATGTGGTGACCGACGTCACCAAGGACGGCACTCTGCAGGGCCCGAACATTGACCTGCTGCGTCAGGTACTCGACCGCACGCGCAAGCCGGTCATTGCCTCCGGCGGCATTTCGAGCCTTGATGACATTCAAGCGTTGCGCAAGCTTGTGCCGCTGGGGCTTGAGGGTGCCATCGTGGGCAAGGCGCTCTACGCCGGCGCGTTCACGCTGGCCGAGGCCCTGGACGTCGCGGGGGACTAATGGCTCGGGCGCGAAACCTCGGCTCAACGGGAGACCCTTCGGGCCAGCCGGGCTCAGGGCGACCTGGCGACGGGAATGAGCCAGCCAACACGGCCGACTCGGCCGGCCAGCCGTGGGCCGGACGGGAATTCGAGGCCAACCTCGAAGCCGGTGATGACGGGGCCGCGCCCGCCGCCCTTGCCGCGGCGCTTGCCCGTTTTCAAGCTCGAGAGGCCGGCGAAGAAAGCGTCATCGATGCCATTCGCGGATCTCGTCTGCTCATTCCGCTGGTGACCAAGCTCGGCGAGGCCGCCGTGAACGCGCGCGGGCAGACCATCGATAAAACCCAGGAACTATCGATCATCACGGTTGAAGGGCCGGACGGCCGTACCGTGCTCCCAGTCTTCTCGTCGACCGCTGCCATGGCGGCGTGGAACCCCCTCGCAAGGCCCGTACCAGCGGATGCCGTGCGCGTCGCCCTGGCCGCCGCACAGGAAGACACCGACCTCGTCGTGCTCGACCCGACATCCCCCGGGGAATTCATCATTCGGCGACCGGCGCTTTGGGCGATCGCCCAGTCGCTGCCGTGGACTCCGAGTTACGCGAGCCACTTCATCGCCGACGCTTTCACCGCATCAATCGCCACGGAACTCTCGGTGCTCTCGGTTCAGCTCATGGCGGGCGACCCGCTGGCGCAGCTCAAAGGTCCCGAACTCGTGGTCCAACTGGAATTGGTCGACGGCCTCACCCAGTCGGACCTTGACGCGATTCTGAGCCGCCTCGGCACCCGGTGGTCGGAGAGCGAGATCATCACGACCGGCGTGGATTCGCTGCGCGTCAAGCTCGTCGCCTCCGCGTAGGTTTCCGGGTGAAATCCGAATGTCGGTGGGGTGAGCGACAATAACGGTATGAGCGACGTTCTTGAACGATTCTCCCCGGCCGCTCGGGCCTGGTTCACCGAGGCATTCGCGGCACCGACAGCAGCGCAGCTGGGGGCATGGGAGGCCATTTCGTTGGGTTCGCACGCCCTCGTGGTGGCTCCGACCGGGTCGGGCAAGACCCTCGCCGCGTTCCTGTGGGCCATTGACCGGCTGGCCACCGAGTCGGCCGCACCGGCCGTGCCCGGCGTGCCCGCCGCTTCCACGCCCATCACTGGCGTGCCCGCCGCTTCCACGCCCATCACTGGCGTGCCCGCCGCTTCCACGCCCATCACTCGCGTGCTGTATATCTCGCCGCTCAAAGCACTCGGCGTCGATGTGGAACGCAACCTCACCGCTCCGCTCGTGGGAATCACCCGTTCGGCCCAGCGGCTCGGCCTGGAGCCGCCGCGCGTCACGGTTGGCGTGCGCTCGGGAGACACTCCGGCCGCCGACCGGCGCAAACTGGTCACCTCGCCGCCCGACATTCTTATCACCACCCCGGAGTCGTTGTTTCTCATGCTGACCTCGGCCGCCCGCGAATCGCTGCGCGGCGTGCAGACCGTCATCATCGATGAGGTGCACGCGGTCGCGGCGAGCAAACGCGGTGCACACCTGGCCGTGTCCCTCGAACGACTCGACGCCTTGCTGAGCCGGCCGGCGCAACGTATCGGGCTCTCCGCCACGGTGCGGCCGCAGAGCGAGGTGGCCCGATTTCTCGGCGGCGCCGCACCCGTGCAGATCGTGGCTCCGCCCGCGCTGAAACGGTTCGACCTGCGGGTGGTCGTACCGGTGGACGACATGAGCGACCTCGGTCCGGTGCCGCAACGCGAAGGAGTCACGTCAGCTTCGGCGCCGCAGACCGGGTCGATCTGGCCCCACGTCGAGGAGGCCATCGTCGACGAGGTGCTTGCACACTCCTCCAGCATCGTGTTCGCAAACTCGCGCCGCCTCACCGAACGGCTCACGGCCCGGTTCAACGAAATCTATGCCGAGCGCCTGGCCGGGGAGGAGGCATCCGCTCTCGTGACGGTGTCGCAGGGGGACGCCCGGGCGATGGGCAGCCCCGCGCCTGCCAGACCGCCAGCCGAGCTCATGGGCGCGAGCGGCGAGAGTGCGGGGGCCGAACCGCTGCTCGCTCGCGCGCATCACGGTTCGGTCAGCAAAGAGCAGCGCGCGCTCATTGAAGACGACCTGAAATCGGGGCGGCTGCGCTGTGTCGTCGCCACGTCGAGTCTTGAACTCGGCATTGATATGGGCGCCGTCGACTTGGTCGTGCAAGTGGAGTCACCGCCGTCAGTGTCGAGCGGGCTGCAACGGCTCGGCCGGGCCGGGCACCAGGTGGGTGAGATTTCGCGCGGGGTCATCTACCCCAAACATCGGGCCGACCTCATCCACGCCGCGGTCGCCGCCGAACGCATGGTCGCCGGTGCCATCGAATCGCTGCGGGTGCCGACCAATCCGCTCGATATCCTGGCCCAGCAGACGGTCGCGGCCTGCGCGCTTGAACCAATCGACGTCGAGACCTGGTTCGACACCGTGCGGCGCAGTGCACCCTTCGTAACCCTGCCCCGCTCCGCCTACGAGGCCACCCTCGACCTGCTGGCCGGTCGGTATCCCTCCGACCAGTTCGCAGAACTGCGCCCGCGCATCGTCTGGGATCGCGACGCCGGCACCCTCACCGGCCGCCCCGGCGCGCAACGGCTGGCCGTCACCAGTGGCGGCACCATTCCTGACCGCGGTCTATTTGGCGTCTTCATGGTCGGCGGAGAGCAGATCACCGGCAAACGGGTCGGTGAACTCGACGAGGAGATGGTCTACGAGTCCCGCGTGAATGATGTCTTCGCGCTCGGCACCACGAGCTGGCGCATTCAGGAGATCACGCACGACCGAGTGCTCGTCGTGCCGGCGTTCGGGCAGCCCGGGAGGCTGCCGTTCTGGAAGGGCGACGGGCTGGGCCGCCCGGCCGAACTGGGCCAGGCCATCGGTGCCTTCGTGCGCGAGGTCGGCAGCCTGCCGGCCGACCAAGCCAGGGACCGCTGCGCCGTGGGTGGCCTCGACGACCGGGCGATCACTAACCTGCTGGCCTTTCTCGGCGAGCAACGCGCTGCCACCGGGCAACTGCCGACCGACCGCACGCTCGTGGTCGAACGCTTTCGTGACGAGCTGGGGGACTGGCGGGTCGTGCTGCATTCCCCGTACGGCACCCCGGTACACGCACCGTGGGCACTCGCGGTCGGTGCCCGCGTGCGCGAACGCTATGGAATCGACGGCTCCTGCGTGGCCAGTGACGACGGCATCGTCGTACGCATTCCCGACACCGAAACCGAGCCGCCCGGCAGCGAACTGTTCGTGTTCGACCCCGACGAGCTCGAGCAACTGGTCACCGACGAGGTTGGTGGCTCGGCTCTGTTCGCGTCCCGGTTTCGCGAGTGCGCCGCCCGCGCCCTGCTTCTGCCCCGCTACAAGCCCGGGGCGCGCTCACCGCTCTGGCAGCAACGCCAGAAGGCGGCGCAACTGCTCGACGTGGCCCGCACCTTCCCCACTTTTCCGATCATTCTCGAAACCCTGCGGGAATGCCTGCAAGACGTCTACGACCTGCCGGCCCTCGGGGTGCTGGCCCGACAGATCGCCTCGCGCGAACTGCGCCTGATCGAAATCACGACCGACACCGCGAGCCCGTTCGCGAGTACCCTGCTGTTCGGTTACGTCGCCGCCTTCATGTATGAGGGCGACACCCCGCTGGCCGAGCGGCGGGCGACCGCCCTCGCGATCGACTCGAGCCTGCTCGCCGAACTCCTGGGTCGGGTCGAGCTGCGGGAGCTGCTCGACCCAGCCGTCATCGACCAGACCGACCGGGAACTGCAGCGGCTCACCTCCGACTACCGGGCCAAGGGCGTTGAGGGTGTCGCGGACCTGCTGCGTACCCTGGGGCCGCTCAACACCAGCGAGATCGCCGAGCGGATGCTCCTGCCCGCGCCCGAATCGCCGCACGTGCCCGGTGCGATGGCGGCAGAGCAGGCCCTGCTCGCTCTCGTTGATGCCCGCCGCGCCATCCGGGTCAACGTCGGCGGTGAGGATCGCTGGGCGGCGGTCGAAGACGCCAGCCGGTTGCGCGATGCCCTCGGCGTTCCCCTGCCGATCGGCGTTCCCTCCGCCTTCACCGAATCCGTGCCTGATCCGCTCGGTGATCTGGTGAGCCGGTATGCGCGTTCCCACGGGCCCTTCACAACGAATGCCGTCGCCGACCGGTTTGGCCTCGGTACGGCCGTCGTCCAAATCGCCCTCGGCCGACTCGCCGATGCCCGACGCATCGTGGCCGGAGAGTTTCGACCCAACGGCAGCGGCCTGGAATGGTGCGACGCCGAGGTGCTGCGGCGGCTCCGCCGCCGTTCCCTAGCCGCGCTCCGGCACGAGGTCGAACCGGTCGACCAACGGGCGATCGGCCGGTTTCTGCCGGCCTGGCAGCACGTGGGCGGAAAGCTGCGCGGAATCGACGGCGTCGCATCCGTTGTTGAGCAGCTGGAGGGGGCGCGCATTCCGGCATCCGCGTGGGAGACGCTCATTCTGCCCGCCCGGGTCAGCGACTACCGTCCGGGTATGCTCGACGAACTCACCAACGCGGGCGAGGTGCTCTGGGCCGGTGCGGGAACGCTTGCCGGCAATGACGGCTGGGTGAGCCTGCACCTCGCCGAAACCGCCCAGCTCACCCTGCCGGTACCGATCGACGTCGAAACGACGCCCCTGCAACAGGAGATCCTGGCGACCCTGGGCAGTAATGGTGCCTACTTCTTTCGGCAACTTGCCGATGCCGTCGGTAGCCAGAATGACCAGGAATTGGTGCATGCGCTGTGGGACCTGGTCTGGGCCGGCCTGATCACCAATGACACCTTGGCCCCGGTCCGGTCGCTTCTCTCCGGCGGTCACACCGCGCATCGTTCGAGCCGGGCCGTGCCCCGGGCACGCCTGCACCGCGGGCGGTCGATGCCCCGGCCGAGCCTGGCGAGCCGCGGCGGACCACCGACGGTGTCTGGTCGCTGGTCGATTCTGCCCGTGGCCGACGACTCACCGACCCGCCGCGCGCACGCCCTGGGGGAGACCCTGCTCGAACGCTACGGAGTCGTGACGCGCGGCGCGGTCATGGCGGAGAACGTCATCGGCGGATTCTCCCTCGTCTACCGCACGCTCACCGGATTCGAGGACATGGCGCGCTGCCGACGCGGCTACTTCATCGAGGGGCTCGGCGCTGCCCAGTTCGCCACCGGCGGCACCATCGACCGGCTGCGCACCTTCGCCGCCGGGGTAGCAGACTCGTCGGTCGGGCATCCGGCCGTGGTGACCTTGGCCGCGACCGACCCGGCGAACGCCTACGGCGCCGCCCTTCCCTGGCCGGCACTACCCGGCGACACCACCCATCGCCCGGGCCGGAAGGCGGGTGCACTCGTCGTTCTCGTCGATGGCGCCCTCGTGCTCTACGTCGAGCGCGGCGGCAAGACCGTGGTTGCCTTCGAGACGGAAGAGGCCACGCTCGCGGCCGCCACGGCGAGCCTGGCTGCTCTGGTCACAACGGGTCGCATCCAGAAAATCGCGGTCGAAACGGCCAACGGCGTGTTCGTCATGGGCACCGAGGTGGGTGCGGCTCTGCGCGCCGCGGGATTCACCGAGACTCCGAAAGGGCTGAGGCTTCGTGCCTGAGGGCGATACCGTCTATCGCACGGCCCGAACCCTCGACCAGGCGCTGCGCGGCAGTATTCTCACCGGCTGCGACATCCGCGTGCCGGCCTTCGCGACCGTCGATCTCACGGGCCAGACCGTGCACGAGGTCGTCAGTCGCGGCAAACATCTGCTGCACCGGGTCGGCGAGATGAGCATCCACTCGCATCTGAAAATGGAGGGAGCCTGGCACCTGTACCGGCCCGGCACGCGGTGGCAGCGGCCGGCGTTCCAGGCGCGCATTGTGCTGCAGACCCTGGACTGGGTCGCGGTCGGGTTCGAGCTTGGTGTGCTGGAGCTGGTTCCCACCCGGGCCGAGTCGGAGGTGGTCGGCTATCTCGGACCCGACCTGCTTGACACCGAATGGAGTGCGGGCAACAGCGCCGAGGCAGCCACCCGCCTCACTGCTCGGCCCGAACAACCGGTCATTCTGGCCCTCGCCGATCAGCGCAATCTCGCCGGGCTCGGCAACGTCTATGTCAACGAACTCTGCTTTCTGCGCGGGCTATTGCCGACCCGGCCCCTGGCCGAGGTTACCGACGTCCCCGGACTCGTCGCCCTGGCCCGGCGCCTGCTCCTGGCCAATAAAGACCGCGACGAACGCACGACCACCGGCAACCTGCGCCGCGGCGCCCAGACCTGGGTCTACGGGCGAGGCGGTCAGGCGTGCCGACGCTGCGGAACCCACATTCAACGCGGAACTCTCGGTCGCAGCGATGTCGAGCAGCGCAATACATTCTGGTGCCCGCACTGCCAGACCTGACTCAAGCTGCGCAAAACGGATGCCGTCGGTCGGGTGACCAGCGGCATCCGTTCGTAAGGGGAGGAATCAGTTGACCGGGCCGGTGAGCTTCTCGCCGGGGCCTTCGCCGATCGCGTCGGGAAAGGCGGACGCCTCGCGGAACGCCAGCTGCAGTGAGCGCAGCCCGTCGCGCAGGCTTCCTGCATGAAGGCTGGAGATGTCGGGAGCGGCAGCCGTGACCAGCCCGGCGAGAGCAGTGATCAGTTTGCGCGCCTCGTCAAGGTCGATCTGGGCATCGGGATCGTCGGCGAGTCCGCACTTGACGGCGGCCGCACTCATCAGGTGCACCGCGGCCGTGGTGATGATCTCCACAGCGGCCACATCGGCGATATCGCGCGTCGCCTGTGCTGCATTCTGCTCAAAATCCGTATCTTGCTCAAAACTAGGGCTCACTGCATTCCTCTGCTAGGATTGTCTTTGGTTCCGAGACAATAGTCTCGGTACGAAAGTGGAGAATCTCCCACCCGCGCATACCGCTTCATCAAGGTTACCGGGTAGATTGCACTCCGCCGTCGCGTTATCGCCTCCCTCGGGAAGGTGGAAGCGTGAGGGTAGACAGGGTGCCGTGTGGAACACGTCAACGAAAAAGTTGGCGTGGAAATCGCGTGATTTTCCTCCTTCGTCCCCAGGCGGCATCCGCTGTCTGGTTGTGATCACGAAGTTAACCAAGAGGAGAGACGCATCAGCGATCCCCGTACAAATGACCGTATACGCGTCCCCGAAGTTCGTCTCGTTGGTCCCAACGGCGAGCAGGTCGGGGTCGTGGCGATTGATGTTGCCCTGCGCCTGGCACAGGATGCCGACCTCGACCTCGTCGAAGTTGCACCCGAAGCCAAGCCGCCCGTGGCCAAGATCATGGACTACGGCAAGTTCAAGTACGAGGCTGCGCAGAAGGCCAAGGAGGCCAGGCGCAACCAGGCGAACACGATCCTGAAAGAGGTTCGTTTCCGTCTCAAGATTGATACGCACGACTACGAGACCAAGCGCAAACGCGCCGAAGGCTTCCTGAAGAGCGGTGACAAGGTCAAGGCCATGATTCTTTTTCGTGGCCGTGAACAGTCCCGGCCTGATCAGGGCGTACGACTGCTCCAAAAATTTGCCGAGGATGTCGCCGAGTACGGTTCCGTGGAATCTACTCCGATGATCGACGGTCGAAACATGGTCATGGTGATTGGCCCGTTGAAAAACAAGTCAGAAGCCAAGGCCGAGATCAACGCCCACAAGGCTGCCGAGAAGGCAGACAAGGTCGCCGATAAGGCAGACAAGGTTGCCGATAAGGCAGCGAAACAGGAGGAACCACATGCCTAAGATGAAGACCCACTCCGGAACCAAGAAGCGTTTCAAGGTCACCGGAAGCGGAAAGATCATGAAGCAGCAGGCCGGACTTCGTCACAACCTCGAAGTCAAGAGCACGCAGCGCAAGTCCCGTTTGAACCAGGACCAGGTGCTGGCCAAGTCAGACCAGAAGGTCATCAAGAAGCTTCTCGGTCTGTAACACCAGGCCCCCGTAACGAATAAGGATTTGTAAAAAATGGCAAGAGTAAAGAGGGCCGTAAACGCCCACAAGAGTCGCCGCGTTATTCTCGAACGCGCCAAGGGCTACCGCGGTCAGCGTTCACGCCTGGTCACCAAGGCGAAGGAGCAGCTCACTCACTCCTTCACCTACAGCTACCGTGACCGTCGTGCACGCAAGGGTGACTTCCGTCGCCTGTGGATCCAGCGGATCAACGCTGCGTCGCGCGCGAATGGCCTGACCTACAACCGTCTGATCCAGGGCCTCGGCCTGGCTGGCATCGAGGTTGACCGTCGTATCCTCGCCGACCTGGCCGTCAACGAGGCAGCGACGTTCGCCGCCCTCGTCGAGAGCGCCAAGGCAGCCCTTCCCGCCGACACGTCGGCACCGAAGGTCGCCGTCAAGGCGTAATGCTTCACCGTGATTGACCACCACCGGCTGCCTCCTGGGCGTGAACGTGGTGAATCGGTCAGAGTTCCACAGTGAGGAGCGGGCGACCTGGTCGCCCGCTCCTTTTCTGCAAGTAAACTTGCCACATGCTTGATAATCCACGTTCACCGCGCGTCCGTGCCGTCGCAAAACTTGCCAAGCGCGACGCGCGCCTCGAGTCCGGTCTCTTTCTACTCGAAGGCCCGCAGGCCGTCTCAGAAGCCCTCACCTTTCGCCCAGAGCTCGTCGTAGAGCTGTTCGCCACGCCGACCGCGCTCGATCGCTATACCGATCTGGCCCAGAAGGCCGTCGACGCCCAGGTCGAGGTGGAGTTCGTCTCCGAAGAGGTACTCGAGGCCATGGCCGACACGGTCACCCCGCAGGGCTTCGTGGCTGTCTGCCACCAGTTCCCCACCTCGGTCAAGAAGATCTTCAACGCGGGCCCCAAGCTCGTCGCCATTCTCGAAGAGGTGCGCGACCCCGGCAACGCCGGCACCATCATTCGGGCAGCGGATGCCGCTGGCGCGGACGCCGTCATCCTCACCGGTCGCAGCGTTGACCTGTACAACCCCAAGGTCATCCGTTCCTCGACCGGCTCCATTTTTCACCTCCCCGTCGCCATTGCGGCTGATCTCTCCGACGTGCTGGACCGTGCCCGCTCCGCCGGCCTGCAGCTGTTCGCTGCCGACATCAAGGGTTCCGACCTGCTGTCCGCCCGCAATGAGGGGCTGCTCGCCGCTCCGACGGTGTGGCTGTTCGGCAACGAGGCCCGCGGCCTGACCGACGAAGACCTCGCCCGGGTCGACCGCAGCGTCAGCGTGCCGATCTACGGCGAGGCTGAGTCGATGAACCTGGCGACCGCGGCATCCGTTTGCCTGTACGAAAGCGCGTTCGCCCAGCGCGCCTGACCTGCCGTTCCGAACAAAAACTCGATGCCCGGGCAGCTCCGTCCGGGCATCCGGCATGCCCGGGGCGAGTGTGCTCGGGCATGGCCGAGCCGACCCTTTTTCTGAGGCGGCCGAGCCGCTGAACGGGCCGGCTGGTGCCCGGCCGGAGACCGCCGGCTGACCTGCTACATAGCACAGACAACGGATGCCTGGACTGTTACAAATGCGTTACTGTCCGGGAATTCGGCACCCCTCATCCGGTGATCTGTTCTAAGTTGGAGGGTATGGAGCCAATAGATTCGTCCCCGGCCACCTCGAATATCACCGTTCGTCGGGGCGAACCGCTAGTCGTCGTCAAGGACATCAACAAGCACTACGGAGAACTGCACGTTCTCAAGAACATCAACGCCGTGGTCAACCGCGGCGAGGTGGTCGTCGTGATCGGACCGAGTGGGTCGGGAAAATCGACGCTCTGCCGGGCCATCAACCGCCTCGAGACCATCGATGACGGCGTCATCACCATCGATGGCGTCAAGTTGCCGGAAGAGGGCAAAGCCCTGGCCGACCTCCGTGCGGACGTCGGCATGGTCTTTCAGGCCTTCAACCTGTTTGCGCACAAGACCGTGCTTGAAAATGTGACCCTCGGCCCGATCAAGGTGCGCGGCATGTCGAAAGCGGATGCCGAGAAGAAGGCTATGGCCCTGCTCGAACGTGTCGGCGTGGCCAACCAGGCGCACAAAATGCCGTCCCAACTCTCGGGCGGGCAGCAGCAGCGCGTAGCCATCGCGCGCGCGCTGGCCATGGAACCGAAACTGATTCTGCTTGACGAACCGACCAGCGCGCTCGACCCCGAAATGATCAACGAGGTGCTCGAAGTGATGGTCGACCTCGCCAACGAGGGCATGACCATGATCGTCGTCACCCACGAGATGGGCTTCGCCCGCAAAGCCGCGGACCGCGTCATCTTCATGGCCGAGGGCGAGATCGTGGAGGAGACCTCACCCGAGGAATTCTTCACCAACCCGCAGAGCGCCCGCGCGCAGGACTTCCTCTCCAAGATTCTCGACCACTAGCCGGTGTCGGCTCATTCATGAGCGGCAACACCGTCGCAGGGTCGGCACAATTTTCCCTGACAACTCCCATTCCAACGAGAAAAGGAATCACAATGCGTAAGAAACTCATTCTCCTGGCCACAGCAGCCACGGCGGCACTGCTTCTCTCCGGATGCTCCGGCGCGGATACCCCAGATACCGGATCGTCCGATGGTCCGTCCGAGGTCACGCTCACGGGAAGCCCGACGTATGACGCCATGGTGGAGGCCGATACCGTGCGTATCGGCGTCAAGGAAGACCAGCCCGGCCTCGGATTTCTCGACGCCGGAACCGGAGAACGCTCCGGCTTCGACATTGAGATCGCCAAGTGGGTGGCCGAGTCGCTGGGCTTCTCCGACGACAAGATCGAATACATCGCCATTCCGAGCGCAAACCGCGAGTCCGCCATCGTGAACGGTGACATCGATTACTACGTAGGCACGTACTCGATCACCGACAAGCGCAAGGAACAGATCGACTTCGCCGGACCGTACTTCATCACGGGCCAGGGCATCCTGGTCGCCGCCGATGACAACTCGATCACGAGCGAGAATGATCTGGCCGGCAAGACCGTCTGTTCCGCGACCGGCTCCACGCCGATCCAGAACATCAAGGACAACTACCCCGACACCGACACCGAAGAGTTCGACACCTACTCGCAGTGCGTTGAGGCCCTCAAAGATGGCCAGGTCGACGCAGTCACGACCGACCAGGCCATCCTGCTCGGCTACGCCTCGCAGGACTCCGACAACCTCAAGGTCGTCGGCGAGCCGTTCTCGGTCGAGAACTACGGCGTGGGCCTGCCGAAGGGTGACGACGCGCTGCGCGCCTTCGTCAACGACATGTTCACCAACGGCAATGACCGCTGGCAGGCCATCTACGACGAGACCCTGGGTCAGTCGGGCACTGCTGTCGAGCAGCCCGCGGTAGACGCCTACTAAGCACCACGAATAATGGTCGGTGGCGACACCCCCGCCGCCACCGACCAGCATTAGCGTTGTCACTAAACCAGAACGAAAGGAGAGGTTCGGACCATGGACACCCTGCTCAATAACCTCGACGTCTTCGTCGACGGGTTCGCTTTGACGATTCAGGTGTTCCTCTGGTCCGCCCTCTTCGCCCTGATTCTCGGTACCGTCGTCGGTGCCATGCGCGTCTCCCCGGTCGCCCCGATGCGCGCGGTCGGTACCGGCTACGTGAACCTGGTGCGGAATACCCCGCTGACCCTACTGATGTTCTTCTTCGCCTTCGGTTATCCGAAACTGGATCTTCCCAGCGTCAGCTACACCACGCTGGCCATCTTTGCGCTCAGTCTCTATACGGCCACGTATGTCGCCGAAACGCTGCGCGCCGGTATCAACACGGTTCCGCTCGGTCAGGCCGAAGCGGCACGAGCTATCGGACTCACCTTCGGTCAGAGCATGTCGCAAATTCTGATGCCCCAAGCCTTTCGCGCGGTCATTCCGCCCATGATGAGCGTGTTCATCGCCCTACTCAAAAACACGACGGTCGCTGCCGGATTCTCGGTTGCGGAGTCCGGCGCCATTCGCGCCACTCTCTCTGAGCGCGGCGAACCTGCAATCGTCGTTCTGCTCTGGGTAGCACTGATCTTCGTGCTTCTGGTCGCGATTCTGTCGTTCGTCCAGCGAAAACTGGAAAACCGTTTGAAGGTACTGCGATGAGTAACGTGCTGTTTGACGCTCCTGGCCCTCGCGCACGAGTACGCCACCGCTACATCGGTGCGGTAACCGCAGTCGTTGTTGTCGGAATCTTCGCGTTCATTCTGTACCGATTCTTTGAAACCGGCCAGTTCACAGCCGATAAATGGGAACTGTTCACGATTCCATTCGTGCATGCAAAAATTCTGGAGGCGACGCTCGCAACGCTCAAAGCGTTCGGCCTCGCCGCGGTGCTCAGCCTTATTCTTGGACTTCTCCTTTTGGTTGGGCGGGTGTCCAAGCACCGATGGATCAGCGTGCCGACCTATCTATTCGTAGAACTTTTTCGGGCCATCCCCCTGCTCATCCTCATGATGATCATGTACTACGGGCTGCCGCCTCTCGGATTCACGTTCGTCACCCCCTTCGTCGCCGTTGTCACCGGACTCACGCTCTACAACGGTTCAGTACTCTCTGAAGTCTTTCGGGCTGGCATCGAATCTCTTCCCAAGGGCCAGGCCGAAGCCGCCTATGCGATTGGCATGAGTAAAACGCAGGTCATGCGCATGATCCTGCTGCCGCAGGCCCTGCGGGCGATGGCACCGGTCATCGTGTCGCAACTCGTGGTCGTGCTCAAGGACACCGCTCTCGGCTTCATCGTCACGTACCAGGAACTTCTGTACCTTGCGAAGTTCTACGGTGCACAGCCCGACTACGGCTCACCGATCATTCCCTCGACCATTGTGATGGCGACCATTTACATTTCGCTCTGCCTGATTCTCGCGGGTATCGCAAAGTTCGTCGAGGTGCGCACCAAGCGTGGTCCGGCGAAGAACATCAAGGCGCAGGAACTGGTCAACGAAGCGGCTTGACGTCGTGCACATCCGGGCAGCGGATGCCCGCCCCGGCTCGGCCAGACCGGTCACGCCGGGCGGGCCCACCCTCAGCACGCACTAAACTTGGGCCTTGTGTCTGTTCCCAGCGTTCCCCCAGAGCCCACCACACCAGCCGATCCAGCAGAGTCGTTGATCTCCGAAGACGCCGTCAACGCCGCGGTTGACGCGGCATTAGCCGCCATCGCTGCCGCCACTACTACCGCCGCGCTCAAGCGTGTGCGCAGCGAGCACGCGGGGGAGTCGTCGCCGTTGTCGAAGCTCAACGCGCTCATGCGCAGCGTGCCCGGCAACCAGAAGGCCGCCGCCGGCAAGCTCGTCGGCCAGGCCCGCGGCGCTGTCACGAAGGCGCTGACCGCCCGCGAAGACGAGATCGGTGCGATTGAAGCCGCCGCCCGACTGCTCGCCGAAACGGTGGACGTGACGGCAGCGGCATCCGCTTGGAAAGCCGGGGCGCGGCATCCGATTTCACTGCTGGCCGAACGGGCCGCCGACGTGTTTGTGGCCATGGGCTGGGAAGTCGCCGAAGGGCCGGAGCTCGAGAGCGAATGGTTCAACTTCGACGGACTCAACTTCGACGAAGACCACCCCGCCCGCGCCATGCAGGACACCTTCTTCGTCGAACCGACGGATGCCCACCTCGTTTTGCGCACGCAGACCTCGC
The DNA here is from genome assembly GCF_004404045.1 of Cryobacterium sp. Hh11. Classification (NCBI taxonomy): domain Bacteria; kingdom Bacillati; phylum Actinomycetota; class Actinomycetes; order Micrococcales; family Microbacteriaceae; genus Cryobacterium; species Cryobacterium sp. Hh11. The sequence goes on from NZ_SOHF01000020.1 coordinate 140,938, forward strand.
CCGTGCAGCTGCGCGCATTGCTCAGCCGCGAGCTGCCGGTCTACGTGGTCGCACCCGGACGGGTGTTTCGCACCGACGAGCTCGACGCGACGCACACGCCGGTGTTCCACCAGATCGAGGGCATCGCCATCGACAAGGGCCTCACCATGGCGAACCTGCGCGGCACGCTCGACCACTTCGTGCAGGCCTTGTTCGGCCCCGAAGCCAAGGTACGCCTGCGCCCGAACTACTTTCCGTTCACCGAACCGAGCGCCGAGCTCGACGTCTGGCACCCGACCTTCAAGGACGGCGCGCGCTGGATCGAGTGGGGCGGCTGCGGCATGGTGCACCCCAACGTGCTGCGCTCCGCCGGAATCGACCCCGAGGAGTACTCCGGGTTCGCGTTCGGCGTCGGCGTGGAACGAGCAGTGATGTTTAGAAATGACGTAAAGGACATGCACGACATGGTCGAAGGCGATATCCGGTTCAGCCAGCAGTATGGGATGACGATCTAATGCGGGTACCACTGTCCTGGCTCGGCGAATTCGTCGACCTCGCGCCCGGCACGACGCCGGAAGACGTGCACGCCGCTCTTGTCAGTGTCGGCCTCGAAGAAGAAGAGATCCACCGCTTCGAGGTGTCCGGCCCGATCGTGGTCGGCGAGGTACTCGAATTCGTCGGCGAAGAGCAGAGCAACGGCAAGACCATTAACTGGTGCCAGGTGCGCGTAGCCCCCGAGGGCGAACTCGCCGCCGACGGCGGCCCGGCGGTGCACGGCATTATCTGTGGCGCGCACAACTTCGCCGTCGGCGACAAGGTCGTTGTGACCCTGCCCGGCGCCTCGCTGCCGGGACCGTTTCCGATCGCCGCCCGCAAAACGTACGGCCACGTCTCCGACGGCATGATCGCCTCGGCCCGTGAACTCGGCCTTGGCGACGAGCACGACGGCATTCTGCTGCTGTCATCGCTCGGCATCGACGCCCCGGTGGGAACGGATGCCATCCCCCTGCTGGGCCTGGACGACAGCGCCGTCGAGATCAACGTGACGCCTGACCGCGGCTACGCCTTCTCCATTCGCGGCGTCGCCCGCGAATATTCGCACGCGACCGGCGTACCGTTTCGGGACCCCGCACTCGCGCTGACCGTGGCGGCCCCAACGACTCGGTTCCCGGTCACGATCGACGACCAGGCCCCGATTCGGGACCGGACGGGTGCGACGGTGTTCGTGACCCGCGTCGTGCGCGGCGTCGACCCGACCCGGCCAACCCCGGCCTGGATGATCGCCCGGCTGGGGCTGGTCGGCATCCGCTCGATCTCGCTCGTAGTCGACGTGACCAACTACGTGATGTTCGAGCTCGGCCAGCCGCTGCACGGCTACGACCTCGACAAGCTGGCCGGCGGCATCATCGTGCGACGCGCGACCGCCGGCGAGAAATTCACCACGCTCGACGCCGTCATCCGCACGCTCAACATCGAAGATCTGCTGATCACCGACGAATCCGGGCCAATAGGCCTGGCCGGAGTGATGGGCGGGGCGAACACCGAGATCAGCTCGGAGACCGTCAATGTGCTCGTCGAGGCCGCCAACTTCGACCCGGTGTCCATTGCGCGCTCGGCCCGCCGCCACAAGCTGCCCAGCGAGGCGAGCAAGCGGTTCGAACGCGGCGTCGACCCGCAGGTTGCTGCCGTTGCCGCCGCCCGCGTGGTGCAGCTGCTGGTGGAACTTGCCGGGGGAGTTGCCGACGACCTCGGGTCGGTTTACAACGAGGCGCCGGCCGCACAGCCGATTCTGCTGCCGACCGGATTCGTGTCGGGTCTGATCGGCTTTGCCTACACCGGGGACGAGGTGCGTGCTGCCCTGGTCGACGTCGGTGCCTCCCTCGAGGAAGCCGACGGCGACCTGCAGGTCACTCCGCCGAGCTGGCGCCCCGACCTCACCGACAAGTGGACCCTGGCCGAAGAGGTCGCCCGCATTGTCGGGTACGACAAGATTCCCTCGGTTCTGCCGGTCGCGCCGCCCGGCCGCGGCCTGACGCACACCCAGACGCTGCGCCGCACGGTCGCGCAGACCCTCGCCGCCACCGGCCACAGTGAGGTGCTGACCTATCCGTTCGTCTCCGAGCAGGCGAACAACCTGTTCGGTATGGCCGTCGAGCCGTCGCAGACGGATGCTGACAACACCGACGGTGCTGCGGCATCCGCTGCCCCGATCGCGGTGCCCCAGATGAAGGTCGCCAACCCGCTCGACGGTGAGGCGCCGTACTTGCGCACCTCGATCCTGCCCGGAATGCTGCAGATCGCGCACCGCAACCGTTCTCGCGGGCTGGTCGATGTGGCCATCTACGAGCAGGGCCTGGTCTTTCGGCCCGTGGCCGGGGTGAGCTACGGCATGGCTGTGCTTCCCGCCGGGGCCGCACGACCGAGCACGCAGGATGAGGCGGCGCTGAACGCGGGAATTGTGCCGCAGCCGCTTCTGGTCGGCGTCGTTCTCATCGGCAACGACGTGCGGCACCAGCCGGGCCAGGCTGCCGTCGCCGCCGGCTGGCAGTCGGCGCTGGCCGCCGTGCAGCAGGTGGCGCTGGCCACCGGGGTACGCATCGAGGTTCGTCAGGGTCGGCACCCGGCGATGCACCCCGGGCGCACCGCCGAACTGTTCGTCGCTGCTCCGGGCACCGCCGTCACGGTGTCGGTCGGATTTGCCGGCGAATTGCTGCCCGCGGTAGCCGACGACTACGACCTGCCCGCAGTCGTCGCCGTCGCAGAGATTAACCTCGCGCTCGTCTTCGCGCAGACCGGAGTCATCAATACGGTCACGCCGATCCGCACGATGCCCGCCGCCACCCAGGACCTCTCGCTCGTCGTGGCGGCCTCCGTGCCGGCTGCTGACCTGCGTGCGTCCGTGGCGGAGGGCGCCGGTGACCTGCTCGAGAGCATCGAACTGGTCGATGACTACCGCGGTGCCGGAGTCGAACCCGGCCAGAAATCACTCACCTTCGCGCTGCGTTTTCGCGGCGAGGAACGCACGCTGACCGCTGCCGAAGCCAGCGCTGCGCGCCTCGCCGGTGTCGCTCTCGCGGCCGACCGGTTCGGTGCGACCCTGCGCGAGTAAACGCTGGTGAGCGGATGCCGCGGCCCGACCCTGCGGGGTCGGCCCGCGGCATCCGCTGTACGGGCTGCGAGGTGCAGCGTTCGGATGCGGCCGGGACCGCACCGAACTCGCGCATGACGCCGCGCGCCGATGCGGAACCGGGGCCGCCGGGGCCGCGCTAGGTTTAACCCATGGTTTTTTCGGTGGCAGTGGCGGGCGCGAGCGGGTATGCAGGCGGCGAACTGCTGCGGCTGCTCGCCGGACACCCCGAATTCGAGGTGCGCACGGTCACCGCGCACAGCAATGCCGGGCAGCTCCTCATCGATGTGCAACCATCGCTGCGTTCCCTCGCCCACCTGACCCTGGTCGATACGACCCCGCAAAACCTCAGCGGGCATGACGTCGTCTTCGTCGCCCTGCCGCACGGAAAATCCGGCGAGCTGACCGCGCACCTGCCGGCCGACACCCTCGTCATCGACTGCGGCGCCGACCATCGCCTCGAGAACCCCGACGACTGGGCCGCGTTCTACGGCGGCGACTACTTCGGCGCCTGGAGCTACGGCGTACCCGAACTGCTGATCGGCACCGGCAAGCAGCGCGACCGACTGGTCGGTGCCCGCCGCATCGCCGCCCCCGGTTGCAACGCCAGCACGGTCGCCCTCGCCCTGGCTCCCGGCATCCAGGCCGGCGTGATCGAGGCGCAGGACCTCGTCGCGGTGCTCGCCGTCGGCCCGAGCGGCGCCGGCAAGAGCCTGAAGCTACCCAACCTCGCGGCTGAGATCCTCGGCTCGGCCAACCCCTACGCCGTCGGCGGCACCCACCGGCACATTCCCGAGATCGTGCAGTCGTTGCGCTGGGCCGGCTCTGAAACCAACGCCACCATCTCGTTCACCCCGGTGATTGTGCCGATGGCCCGCGGTATCCTCGCCACCGCGACCGCTCGAATTGTGCCGGGCACCAGCGCCGCGGCCGTGCGCGCCGCCTGGCAGAGCGCCTACGCCGACGAACCGTTCGTGCACCTGCTGCCCGAGGGGCACTTTCCGCGCACGGCTGACGTTCTTGGCGCGAACACCGCCCTGATCGGCCTGGCCGTCGACGTAGCAGCCGGCCGGGTTGTCACGATCACCGCCATCGATAATCTTGTTAAGGGCACCGCAGGCGCTGCCATCCAATCCGCCAACATTGCCCTGGGCCTGACCGAAACGCTCGGTCTGACCCTGAATGGAGTTGCTCCGTGAGTGTCACCCTTCCCGCCGGTTTTGCTGCTGCCGGTGTCACCGCCGGCCTGAAAAAGTCCGGCGGGCTCGACCTCGCCCTCGTGCAAAATCTCGGTCCGCTGCAGAACGCCGCGACCGTGTTCACGAGCAACCGCTGCCAGGCTAACCCCGTCATCTGGAGCACCCAGGTCATGAGCGACGGCCGGGTCAGCGCGATCGTGCTCAACTCGGGCGGTGCCAACTGTTATACCGGCAGCATCGGCTTCCAGACCACCCATGCCACCGCCGAAGCGGTCGCCACGCGCCTCGACATCTCCTCCGGTGACGTACTGGTCTGCTCCACCGGGCTGATCGGAGAACAGCTCGACCTCGACCTCGTCACCGCCGGCGTCTGGGACGCTACCCTCGCCATCAAAACGGATGCCGCCACCACGCCCGAAGCAGGCCTCCTGGCCGCGCAGGCGATCATGACCACCGACACTCGCCCGAAGCAGGCCTCACACACCTCGCCTCACGGCTGGAGCATTGGCGCAATGGCCAAGGGGGCCGGTATGCTCGCGCCGGGACTGGCCACGATGCTCGTCGTCATCACGACCGACGCCGTGCTCAGCTCGACCGACCTCGACACTGCGCTCCGCGCGGCGACCCGGGTCACTTTCGACCGCCTCGATTCCGATGGCTGCATGTCGACCAACGACACCGTGAGCCTGCTCTGCTCCGGGGCGAGTGCCGTCCCCACCGACCACGCGGAATTCAGCAAAGCGCTCACCGACACCTGCCGCGACCTGGTCCTGCAGCTGCAGGGTGACGCCGAGGGCGCCGCGCACGACGTGGCGATCACGGTCACCAACGCCGTCTCCGACGACGAAGCCGTCACTGTGGCCCGTGCTGTCTCGCGTAGCAACCTGTTCAAGTCGGCCATCTTCGGCAACGACCCCAACTGGGGCCGCGTGCTCGCCGCCGTCGGAACGGTACCGGTTCAGGACGCCGCATTCGACCCCTACGGCATCGATGTCGCCATCAACGGTGTGCAGGTCTGCACAGCGGGGGAGCCCGACCAGCCGCGCGAACTCGTCGACCTCTCGGGCCGCGCCGTGACTGTATTGATCGACCTGCACGCGGGTAGTGAAACGGCCACGCTGTGGACCAACGACCTCACCCACGATTACGTCGAAGAGAACAGCGCGTACTCGAGCTGAATATGACCGACATCACCCACGCAGACGAAACCAGCCAGGCCGAAGCATCCGTTAAAGCGGCGACGCTGATCGAAGCGCTGCCCTGGCTCAAACGCTTTCACGACCAGATCATCGTCGTGAAATTCGGCGGCAACGCCATGGTCAGCGAAGAGCTGCAAGGTGCCTTCGCTGAGGACATGGTCTACCTGCGCTACGCCGGAATTCGCCCGGTCGTCGTGCACGGCGGCGGCCCGCAAATCTCGGCCATGCTCAAGCGCCTCGGCATCGAGAGCGAGTTTCGCGGCGGCTACCGGGTGACCACGCCCGAAGCGATGGACGTGGTGCGCATGGTGCTCACCGGCCAGATCAACCGCGACCTGGTCAGCCACATCAACCAGCACGGTCCGCTCGCCGCCGGACTGTCCGGCGAAGACGCCGGCCTGTTCCGCGGAAGACGCCGCGGCGTGGTCATCGACGGCGAAGAAGTCGACCTCGGACTGGTCGGCGACGTCATCGACGTCGACCCCGAAGCGGTGCTCGCCCAGCTCGCGGCAGGCCGCATCCCGGTGGTCTCGTCGATCGCCCCCGATACGGATGTCCCCGGCCAGTCCCTCAACGTCAACGCCGACGCTGCTGCTGCCGCACTCGCGATCGCGCTCGGCGCGGCGAAGCTCGTGATTCTCACCGACGTCGCCGGGCTGTACCGAGACTGGCCGAACCGGGATTCGCTGGTGTCGATCATCGACGTGGTCGAGCTGCGCGGTCTGCTTCCGCAGCTGGAATCGGGCATGATCCCCAAAATGACCGCCTGCCTCGACGCCGTCGACGGCGGCGTCGCCAAGGCCGCGATCATCGACGGGCGAGTGCCGCACTCGATCCTGCTCGAAATTTTTACTGGAAGCGGCATCGGCACGGAGGTAGTACCCGCATGACTCAACATCCCTGGCAAGACCGTTTCGCCGATGCGATGATGAAAACCTTCAGCCCGCCGCTGGCCATGCTCGTGCGCGGTGAGGGCTGCTATGTCTGGGACGAAAAAGGCACCCAGTACCTCGACTTTCTGGCCGGCATCGCCGTGAACTCGCTCGGCCACGCCCACCCCGAGGTCGTCGCCGCCGTCACGAAGCAGATCGGCACGATCAGCCACGTCTCCAACTATTTCGCCACGCCGCCGCAGATCGAACTGGCCGAACGTCTCAAGCGCATCACCGGCGCCGGCGACGAAGGTCGGGTTTACTTCTGCAACTCCGGTGCCGAGGCCAACGAGGCCGCGTTCAAACTGGCCCGCCTCAACAATAAGGGCCACCGTAACCGCATTATTTCGCTGCACGACTCCTTCCACGGTCGCACCATGGGAGCCCTCGCGCTCTCCGGAAAACCGCACATGCGCGAGGCCTTCGAACCGGTTCCCGGCGGCGTCGAACACATCGACAGCACGATCAAGGCACTCGAAGCGACCATCGACAACACCGTCGCCGCACTGTTTCTCGAACCGGTCAAGGGCGAGGCCGGCGTCATCGACCTGCCCGATGGCTATCTGAAGCGTGCGCGGGAGCTGTGCACCGAGCACGGTGTGCTGCTCATCCTCGATGAGATCCAGACCGGCATCGCGCGTTCCGGCGCCTGGTTCGCCTACAACCACGCCGATATTCTTCCGGATGCTGTCACCATCGCCAAAGGGATGGGCGGCGGTGTTCCCATTGGTGCGCTGGTCACCTTTGGCTGGGCCTCCGAGCTGTTTCGCCGTGGCCAGCACGGCTCGACCTTCGCCGGGAATCCGCTGGTGACCGCGACCGCGAACGCGGTGCTCGGCGTGATCGAACGCGACGATCTCGCCGCCAACGCCACCTTAAGGGGCCAGCAGCTGCGCGAGATCATTCTCGGTTTCAAGTCTCCCTGGATCGAGGAAGTGCGTGGGCGCGGACTGCTGCTCGGCATCGGCCTGACCGAACCGGTTGCGTTGAAGCTGGGAGCTGCCGCTTTGGCCGAGGGCCTGATCGTCAACGCCGCCAATGAGACCAGCATTCGAATCGCCCCACCGCTGATCGTGGGTGACACCGAAATCGCCGACTTCCAGGACCGGTTCGGGCGAGCCCTGGCCAGCCTCTAGGCTGGACGAATCCCTCTGTGCTTGCTGGGAACCGTGCGGGGCCGCTGGAGCGGCATCCGCTTGCCCGCTAAAAGCATTCCAACCGAAAGTGACACCGTGACCCGCCATTTCCTGCGCGACGACGACATCTCCCCGGCCGAACAAGCCGAGATTCTCGACCTGGCCCTGGAGCTGAAGCGAGACCGATTCGCGGTGCGCCCGCTCAATGGCCCGCAGACGGTCGCGGTCATTTTCGACAAGTCTTCGACCCGCACCCGGGTGTCCTTCGCCGTCGGCATCGCCGACCTCGGCGGCAGCCCGCTCATCATCAGCACCGCGAACAGCCAGCTCGGCGGCAAGGAAACCGCCGCCGACACCGCTCGCGTGCTGGAACGCCAGGTCGCCGCAATCGTCTGGCGCACCTACGGTCAGGCCGGACTCGAAGAAATGGCGCTCGGTACCACCGTGCCGGTCATCAACGCGCTCAGCGATGATTTTCACCCCTGCCAGCTGCTCGCCGACCTGCTCACCATCCGGGAACACCGCGGCGACTTGGCCGGCCAGACCCTCGCCTTTCTCGGCGACGGCGCCTGCAACATGGGCCAGTCCTACCTGCTCGCCGGCGCGACAGCGGGGATGCACGTGCGTATCGCGTCGCCGGTCGGGTACACCCCCACCGATCAGGTTGTAGCGGATGCGACCGCCATCGCCGCCCAGACCGGCGGCTCGGTCGCGCTGTTCACCGACCCGCGCGAGGCCGTCACCGGTGTCGATGTGGTCATCACCGATACCTGGGTGTCGATGGGTAAGGAAGAGGAGAAGGCCGCGCGCCTCGGCGACCTCGGCCGGTACCGGGTCGACGCGGAACTGATGAGCCTGGCCAAGCCGGGCGCGCACTTCATGCACTGCCTGCCGGCCGACCGCGGCTACGAGGTGACCGCCGACGTCATCGACGGCCCGCAGAGCATCATCTGGGACGAGGCGGAGAACCGCCTGCACGCCCAGAAGGCGCTGTTGGTCTGGCTGCTCGCCCACAACGCGGCCTGACCGACCCGAGCGCGGCCATCCGCTCTCATGCTTTCTGACCGGGCGACCGGGGGGCCGCGTCACAGCACGTAAACTTTAGACAGATCAAGATTTTAGGGAGAACCATGGCGGAACGCGTTGTACTCGCATACTCGGGCGGACTGGATACCTCGGTCGGCATCGGCTGGCTCAAAGATGCCACCGGCAAAGAGGTTGTAGCCCTCGCCGTCGACGTCGGACAGGAGGGCGAAGACATGGACGTGATCCGTCAGCGCGCCCTCGACTGCGGCGCCGTCGAATCCATCGTCATCGACGCCAAGGACGAGTTCGCCAACGACTACATCATTCCGACCCTCAAGGCCAACGCCCTGTACCAGAAGCGTTATCCGCTGGTCTCGGCCATCAGCCGCCCGCTGATCGCCAAGTACCTCGCCTCCACAGCCAAGGAACTCGGCGCCGACAGCGTCGCCCACGGCTGCACCGGCAAGGGCAACGACCAGGTTCGATTCGAAGCCGCCGTCGCCGCGCTCGCCCCCGAGCTGACCTCGCTCGCCCCGGTGCGCGACTTCGCGCTGACCCGCGACAAAGCCATCGAGTACGCCGCCAAGCACGACCTGCCCATCGTGCAGTCCAAGAAGAGCCCGTACTCGGTCGACCAGAACGTCTGGGGTCGCGCCGTCGAGACCGGATTCCTCGAAGATCCGTGGAACGCGCCGATCGAAGACCTCTACACCTACACGCAGGACCCGTCGATCACCCGCGCCCCGACCGAGGTCGTCATCTCCTTCGAGCAGGGTGTGCCCGTCGCCATCGACGGCAAGAAGGTCACCCCGCTGCAGATGATCCAGCTCATGAACCGTCTCGCCGGCGACCAGGGTGTCGGTCGCATCGACATCGTCGAGGACCGTCTGGTCGGCATTAAGAGCCGTGAAATCTACGAAGCCCCCGCGGGAATGGCGCTCATCGCCGCCCACGAAGAGCTCGAGAACATGACCGTCGAACGTGACGTCGCCCGCTACAAGCGCGGCGTCGAGAGCAAATGGGCCGAGCTCGTCTACGACGGCCTGTGGTTCTCCGGCCTGAAGAAGAGCCTCGACGTGTTCATCGAGGACACTCAGAAGTACGTGACCGGCGACATCCGTTTGAAAATGCACGCCGGCACTGCCGTCGTCACGGGGCGTTCGAGCACGACCAGCCTGTACGACTTCAACCTCGCCACCTACGACACCGGCGACTCCTTCGACCAGACCATGGCCAAGGGCTTCATCGAGCTGTGGAGCCTGCCGAGCAAGGTCGCCGCACGCCGCGACGCCGCCGCGAAGTAGGGCATCCGTGTCGAGTGAGAAAAACCGCGCCGGCCGAGCTGGTGCCCTCTGGGGCGGCCGTTTCGCCGGGGGACCGTCGCCGGAACTGGCACGGCTGAGCAAGTCGACCCAGTTCGACTGGATGCTGGCCGAATACGACCTGCAGGGCAGCCGCGCGCACGCCAGGGCCCTCGCCGCCGCCGGATATCTCACCGACACCGAATTGACCCAGATGGTCGGCGCGCTCGAAGAACTCGAGCGCGCCGTCGTGACCGGCGAATTTCTGCCAGCCGAAGCCGATGAAGACGTACACTCCGCCCTCGAGCGTGGCCTCATCGACATTATCGGCGTCGAGGTGGGCGGCAAACTTCGCGCCGGCCGCAGCCGCAATGACCAGGTCGCAACGCTTGTGCGCATGTGGCTGCGCGACCACGCCGCCATTCTCGCCTCCCTCGTCATCGAACTGATCGACGCCCTCGCCGCTCAGGCCGAAGCGCACTCCGGGGCCATCATGCCCGGCCGCACCCACCTGCAGCACGCCCAGCCGGTGCTGCTCGCCCACCACCTGCTGGCGCATTGCTGGCCGCTGGTACGCGACCTCGACCGCTTCGCGGACTGGGGCCGGCGAGCGGATGCGTCCCCCTACGGTTCCGGCGCCCTGGCCGGCAATACCCTCGGTCTCGACGCGCATCTCGTCGCCGTCGACCTGGGCTTCGCCGCCGTGGTTGAGAATTCCATCGACGGCACCGCGAGCCGCGACCTGGTCGCCGAATTCGCCTACATCACCGCGCAAATCGGCATCGACATGTCGCGGCTGGCCGAAGAGATCATTCTCTGGAACACCCGCGAATTCGGGTTCGTCACCCTCGACGACGCCTATTCCACCGGGTCCTCGATCATGCCGCAGAAGAAGAATCCAGACATCGCCGAGCTCGCTCGCGGCAAGTCGGGCCGCATGATCGGCAACCTCACCGGGCTGCTCACCACGCTCAAGGGCCTGCCGCTCGCCTACAACCGCGACCTGCAGGAAGACAAAGAGCCGGTCTTCGACTCGATCCAGACCCTTGAAGTACTGTTGCCCGCCTTCACCGGCATGGTCGCGACCCTCACCTTCCACACCGAGCGGATGGCCGAGCTCGCGCCGCAGGGGTTCTCCCTCGCCACGGATGTCGCCGAATGGCTGGTCAAACGCCACGTTTCGTTCCGTGATGCGCACGAGATCACCGGTTCGCTGGTGAAGTTCGCCGAGACGAACGGACTCGACCTGCACGAGGTCGACGACGCGGCGCTGCTGGCGATTTCGCCGCACCTCGTTCCGGAGGTGCGCGAGGTGCTCACCATCCGCGGATCGGTCGACAGCCGCGACGGCGCCGGCGGAACCGCGCCGGTGCGCGTCGCCGAGCAGCGGGCCCACTTGGTCAACCGGGTACGCGACTTGACGGCGGCGCTCAGCCGGTAACCGTGCCGAACGCGTCCAGCCCGGCTGACGAGTCAGTGGGGTTGGCGCGTGGAATCGTGTCCCCGTGGTGGTTTTGGATGCCGGGGGGAGGCATCCGTTCAGGCCGTCGAAAAGAGCGGCGCTAGACCAGTGCCATCGGCACGAGGGCAGCGCAGGCACAGGCCCAGGTGAGGCTTGACAGGGTGCCGATGATGAACCGCTCACGCGATTCCGCCGCGGCCAGCTCGGTGAACCGGCCGACACCCTTGATGGCAACGACGACGGCGATGGCCTCGGGGAAGCCAGCCAGGATAGCGCCGGCCACGGCGAGACGTTCCAGGATGCCGATGGTCACACCCCCGCGCAGCACCTCGTGGGTCTCCGGATCACTGATCCCGGCCATGGTCGGGGCCGGTTTTCCGGCGTTCAGAACCATGATTCCACCGTGCTGGCCCGGCGGCACCGAGTTGTTGGTGGCGAGATCGAGGGCGAGTACCGCGGCGGGGCCGCCGCCGATGACGGCGAGGGCCAGGGCGAGCATGCCGAGCACAATGCCGAAAGCGCTCGGGCCGGGCCCGACGGGGACAGCGGCCAACACCAGCGAGACGGCCAGTCCAGCGATGGCGGCGACGGCGTAGAGCTGCCGATGCAACTTGAAGGCGATCGCGGCGCTGGTGAGCGCGGCGAGGGTGACCAGGAGTAGGGCGACCCAGTATAGAAACGTGAGAACGGTGAAAGTCATGCGGGTTCCGTTTCGTTCGGGCCGGTGGTCGGGCCAGCATCGAGTTGCTCTAGCAGCCTAACCAACGCCGGCCGTGCGGCCTGCTCGACCCGGTACTGCGCCGCTTTGAGCCGCTGGCTCACCGCCCCGGTGGTGATGCCGAGCCTGTCCGCGATGTCGGTCTGGGCCAGTCCGCTTTCGAACAGATCACCGGCCTGCCAGCCCTGCGGGGAGCGGCGTTGACGCAGCAGCAGGAGCATGGTGAGGAGTGCCTCGATGCCGGGGGCTGCGGCATCCACTTGACCGACGTCGAGCGCAAAGTGCGCCTCGGTCTTCTTGGCCCGAAGCACGGCCTCGCGGGCTGCGATGAACGCGCCACCGGTGGCCTGCCGGGTCGACGCCGGCAGGGGAGTGCGTACGGTGCCCACCCCGAGTCCGACGCTCCAGTGGCCGGAACGGTGCAGCGTGAGAAGGGCGTCGAGCGTCGGCCGGGCCGTCGAGACAAGCAATTGGATCTCATCGCCCGCCGTCTGGTCGGGCGGCAGACTGAATGCGTGCGAGCTCTGGTCCACGAGTCGCGCGATCATCTCCCGCGCTCGATCGTGATCGTTGCGGCTGTCAATCTGGTCAGCGGTGATGACAAACATGGGCTGAGGCTCCGTCCTGCATTCAGCATAATTCAGGTCACAGGCTAAATCAAATGAGATATAGGTTTTAGGCTAAATTGCTCTTCGAGACGGGCGGATGCCGCCCGCAACTCGTCGAGGCCGCCACGGCTGGTAATCTGAACGCGTGTCAGACCCCACCATCCTCGCCCAGCAGACCAACGATCCCTCTTTCGATTCTGTCTGGGAGGAGATCAACTGGCGCGGCCTCGTGCACGTCTCCACCGACGAGACCGAGCTCAAAGCGCTGCTCGTTGGCGGTCCCATCACCTACTACTGCGGATTCGACCCGACCGCGCCAAGCCTGCACCTCGGCAATCTCGTGCAGCTGCTGCTAATGCGGCGCCTGCAGCTGGCCGGGCATCATCCGCTTGGACTGGTCGGCGGATCCACCGGACTCATCGGGGATCCGCGCCCGACCGCCGAGCGCACGCTGACCCCGACCGATACCGTCGCAGAATGGGTCGGCTACCTGCAGGCCCAGGTTTCGCGGTTCTTGAGCTCAGAGGGCGATAACGCCGTCACCCTGGTGAACAACCTGGACTGGACCGCACCGCTTTCCGCGATCGATTTTCTGCGCGAAATCGGCAAATACTACCGCGTCGGCACGATGCTCAAAAAGGATGCTGTCAGCGCGCGGCTAAATTCTGATGCCGGCATCAGCTACACCGAATTCAGCTACCAGATTCTGCAGGGCCTGGACTACCTCGAACTGTTCCGCAGCTACAACTGTGTGTTGCAGACCGGTGGCAGCGATCAGTGGGGCAATCTCACGAGCGGAACCGATCTCATCCGTCGGGCCGAAAGCGGCAGCGTGCACGCGATCGGCACGCCGCTCATCACCAACAGCGACGGCACCAAATTCGGCAAGAGTGAGGGCAACGCGGTCTGGCTCGACCCCAACCTGACGAGCCCCTACGCCTTTTACCAGTTCTGGCTCAACACTGACGATGCCGACGTGGTTTTTCGGCTCAAGGTGTTCACGTTTCTGTCACGGATCGAAATCGATCGGTTCGCCGAGCTTGTCGAAAACGAACCGTTCCGCCGGGAAGCGCAGCGCCGACTCGCCCTCGAGGTAACCAGCCTCGTGCACGGCCAGGCGGCGACGGATGCTGCCATCCACGCCGCCGAGGCGCTGTTCGGCCAGGGCGACCTTGCCGAACTCGACCCCGATACCCTCGAGGCCGCGCTGCGCGAACTTCCGCACACCACGACGGCGCCGCACGCCACCGTATTGCAGCTGCTCGTCGACACGGAATTGTCGAAGAGTCTCGGTGACGCGCGCCGCGCGGTGCAGCAGGGCGGGGTCTACCTGAACAACGAGAAGGTCACGAGCGTCGACCTGACCATCGAAGGATCGGTGCTTCCTGGCGGAGTGGCTGTACTACGTCGCGGCAAGAAGACGCTCGCCGGCATTTTCGTCGAGTAGCTGTCTCGAGGCGCGAGCTCGGTGCAGGGGTCGGGCAGGTGTGGGTGGCAAGATGTCGACGTGGACACTCTTCGAACCGAACGCCTGCTGCTGCGCCCCTGGACCCTCGATGACACCGACTTCGTCTTCGGGTTGTACTCGTTGTGGTCCGTGCAGCAACACATCGGGTTGCATCCGCGGGTGATGACCGACCGCGCCGAGGCGATCGCCGTGATCACCCGGTGGCAGGGAATGGAACACCCCATTCACGCCATCAGGGCCGTAACGGATGCTGACACCGGCGAAATCTTCGGGAACCTGCTGCTCAAGTCGATCCCAGCTTCGAGCCCGGTCACGCCGCTTGAACCGTCGGGGGATACCGAGATCGGCTGGCACTTTCACCCGAACGCGTGGCACCACGGCTACGCGACCGAGGCGGCATCCGCTGTACTGGCCGAAGGGTGGAAGACGGGACTCGAGCGGGTGGTGGCCGTGACCACCCCGAGCAATCGTCCGTCGCAACGGGTCTGCCTGCGCATCGGTCTGACGCACAAGGGGAGAACCGACCAGTACTACAACTCCGTGAGCGAGCTCTTCGTCGCCGAGGCCCCCGCGACTTAGCCGTCTCCAGTGGGGTGTGGCACCCCGCCCGGCCCCGTCACTCGCAGCCAACCCCGGTCGGTCCATCCATGGATATGTTCGGGGCCCGGGCCCGGAAAGCGGGCCCATGTTCTATCGTGGGCCCGGTTCCGTAAGGTGGGCCCGGTCGTCGAGTCGGGGAGCGGGTTCGTGGTTCTCGCTGGTCGAGGAGTGGGGCCGTTTTGGCCCGTGTCTCGACGCCTGGCGGTGCGACACGCCCGGGTGGGGGGCGTTTTGACGGGTGGGTGGTCTGGCCGTAATGTATCTATACGTACCCCAAAGGTGCGGAAAGCCGCAGTGCTTCCCGGCCTCATGTGGG
>NZ_SOHF01000023.1:0-55615 GCF_004404045.1 Cryobacterium sp. Hh11
TCGAAAACATGAAAACAGCTAAAGTCGACGTTTTCATCGTTGAGGCCGCTATCGACGAGAGCGATCGCGACTGTGTCTCGAACCGCCGGCGTGATCGATGCCGATGAGCAACCTATCAACAGAAGGGCTGTGACGACAATGATTGACGTCGAAAGGAACGCGGGGCGTCTGCGGGGACCCCCTCGGAGAGAGGTCAAAACATGCGTTGCGTTGACTTCACGCGCGGAACAATTACCCCGGGCAGCGGTTCATTAAATGGCTGGTCTCGCAGGCGATACGATCCACCCGCCCATTTTCGAAACATCATTTTCCCCCCGATGCTCACGAACCAGATGTCGTGTGAAACTCAGATTGGCGGAGATAACTCGCGGCGTCAACTCCATCCGGAAATAGTCAACGGAATTTTCATGTGGGCGACGATTAAGCGGCTATTTGAGTTCCGTCCTCGCCCAGCATGGGCATCTCTCTTTTTTCGATGTCGGTGAGTACTGAGTATTTGAGGACTTGAGCACCCACTCAATCGTGCGGTTCAGCACCTACCGGTATCAGTCCCTCGACCGTGCGCGACAGTCTGTCATTTACAGCCATGCCGACTTCTACAGATCCGACCATCTCGTCATTCAGTGGGCGAAACCCTGACGCCCGACGAGCGGGTCCAACTACTCCAAATCGTCAAAGGGACGGGGACGAGCAGCTCCGACTGAGAAGGTTCCACTCCGCGCTTGTGGGCACGCCGAGGGGCGCCGTCCCTTGGTTCGTCAGCTCGCGGAGGATCTCGATGTCGCTCCTGGCACCGTCGCTAAGGCGTACAAAGTGCTTGAATCCGAGGGCTACCTCACTGCCCGCACTGGCGGAGTAACCCGGGTCAGCCGGAGCACAACGACGTCGCTCCCAGTGCTGGAAGCCCCTCGCCAACTTGCCAAGACCAGCACCCGTGCAGGCACTGGCCTGGACGGCACCATCCGCATCCTCCGTGCGATCTCGCACGAAGAATACTCCGAACCGGGACCGACCTGATGCGCTCTCAAGGCTGCCCGCACCCATGGAGATCCCCTCTACTCTCGAGTCTTCCACACATAGAAATGCCTGTTCCAGGTCGACCAGGCTGCCCCAGTTCTCACGACTGTGGTGTCTCATAACTGACCTGTTTCGTATCGCACGAGATACAAGACCCTNTGGGTTTTGACACACTTCGGTTACGAGCGACCGTGCCTCCGCGGCGTTGTGTGGATCGAAAACAGGACTGTTTTCCTAGCAGACACGTCAGGCTTACGATTCTCAGTGAGATAGGAACTGCTCCATTGCTGGCGGCCAGGCGCGATTTAGATATAGCCATTTCACTGAAATCGTAAGGCGGAGACACGTCCGGCTTGGGTCCGGCGTTCTCGGCGGATATTCGGGTGGCCAGGTAAAATGGAATGGCGTCCATTAATTTGGTTTTTTGCCTCTCGTCGACATGGTTATCGTGATCGGCCTCCTGCGAAGCTGAGCGGCGGATGCGTCTCAGCCCGGTCGCCCCAGCCGATGCCGCCGCCCTCATTGAGATTGGCGAAGTGGGCCTCGTGGCTATCAGCAAGTCCTTTTCGTGCCGGCCGACCTGTCAACGCTCCTGCTGGCACCCGGTGTGTGGGGCGATTGCGTCACCGTTTAGGACTGTTAGATCAGCTCGGCGTAGTGTCCGCACTGGCTTCCTGAGATGGCGGTGACGGCGTCTCTTTGCGCGGGACGATGAGTAGTTCCGAAATGCGCCGGCGATCCATCGCCGTGACCTGCAGACTGATGTCGTTGAGGTGGACGACATCACCGGTCCGCGCGAGACGTCCGAGCCGTTCGATCACGAAACCGGCTACGGTATCGGACGCGCTTACGGGCAACCGCACGCCGGTCACCTCTTCAAAGTCCTGGAAATTGAGGCGACCGTCAAGTACCCCTCCCTCTGACTGGAGGTCGCCTACGGGAGACTCGGTGTCGTACTCGTCGAAGATTTCGCCTACAACTTCCTCTACGAGGTCCTCGAGGGTGACGATGCCGTCGGTTCCGCCGTACTCATCGACGATAACGGCGATCTGATGTTTTTCTGCTCTCATCATCGTGAGAGTCGGGAGCACACGCGCGGTCGCGGGGAAGTACAAGATAGGACGCATGATTTCGCGAACCTGCGTGTCGGGATTCTTTGCGATCATCTCGTAGAGGTCGCGCACGTGGACAAAGCCGACGATGTCGTCGATGGTGCGATCGACTACCGGGTATCGCGAATACGGCAGATCATGCACCTCGGTAAAGACCTCGCGAATGGGTACCGTGCCGTCCAGGGCTGCGACTTCGGGACGAGGACGCATAATCTCGCTGAGCTGGCGGTGCCGCAAAGAGAGCACGTCGTCGAGGATCCGCCGTTCGTCTTCGGGTAGCCCCTCATGGCTTGAAACGATGTCTCGCAGTTCCTCCTCGGTCATCTCCTCACTGGTTTTGTGTGGGTCTCCGCCGAGTAGACGCACGATCACGTTCGTCGACCTCGACAGCAGCCAGATAACCGGGCGCATCGCGATCGCAAACCCATTAAGTGCGGGCGCGACTGCATAGGCGAACGCTGAGTTGCGCTGGATCGCGAGACGTTTGGGGGCGAGCTCACCGAGCACCAGGGACAGATACGCGATCACTAGGGTGAGCGCGAGCGTGGCAACCGTAGCAGCGAGCGCTCCATTGAGGCCCAGAGCGACGAATAACGGGGCTACCGATGGGGCGATTGAGGCGGCCCCGTAAGCGGCGGATGCAAACCCGGCTACAGTAACGCCGATCTGTACGGCTGCGAGAAACCGATTGGGGTTGCGCGCCAGAGCCGCGACCTTCTCGCCGCGCCGCCCGCGGGCCGCGATTGCGTTGAGTTGGCTATCACGGAGCGTGACGAGCGCCATCTCCGTGGCTGCGAAAACCCCGCCGATCAGAACGAAGATGAGGACGAGGGCGATGTTTAGTACGAGATCGCCGTTCATAATGTCTCGACCGTCGACATGGAGGTCGGGGTCGAGACGCGGGGTCTATGACCGTCGGGAGATGACTCTTGAGGAGTCTGATGCATGCGTACAAGGTACCAAAGGTCTCCGGCAGAAAGCTGGATTTGAGATTGCCCGATTGCGTGTTCCTTACTGGAACGATCATGAGCCAACTGAAGACCGGCATTGCGACGCCTCGTATCCCATGAGTTGCAAGAGACTTGACGCTGAACAAAATTGGCGCGGCTGCAGCCCGATCGCAGGCTCGCTGCTAACTCACCGTATTCGCTCCAGGGACTACCATCATGGGCGATCGTCCATGGTGCAGCACGGCTTGGCTAACGGAGCCTAAGAGCAGTCCGGGGAATCCGCCGAGGCCCCGGGTTCCGAGCACGACCAAGTCGGCGGTTTGCGTCGTGTGAACAAGAACTTCTGCTGGCTTTCCTATGAAGAGATGCGGGCTGGCCTTCACGTCGGGGTACCGTGCTGCGACCGCAGTGATGACGCGGGTCAACTTTGCTAGTTCCTCTTCGTGATAGGGATCCGAATCTTTCACGGGCGGCGACCAACCCAAGTCGCCGACGGGTGCACCTGTCACGGACACCAGTGCAAGTGGTTTGCCGTGGACGCGCGCCATTTCTGCAGCTTCCCATAAGGCGGGGCCCTGCATACCCGAGTCAACCGCGATCACGATTTGACCAGTAAAGGAAAGACCATTAAGTGCGCTTTCCTGCTGCCGCGGTGGGTCTTCGGCATTCACTGCTTCGAAGAAGGTTGGCTGCATCGTGCTCTGTTCGCCGCGTTCGTTGCGGGGGGCACCACGAGTGCCTTGACCGTCTTCCAACTCGGTTGCAGTGGTGTCGTGCCCCTGCGGGACCACGACAGTGGGACAGTGTGAGTGGGCCGCCAGGCCCGATGAGACGCTACCCAACAGTCGCCCGACAAAGCCTTTTCTGCCGCGTTTGCCGACTACGGCCAGTTTGGTGGTTTCGGAATGTTCGACCAGAACGTTGGTGGCATCACCGGACTCAACATGCGCTTCGGTGCGAACGCCTTGATCTTCTGCGCGTTTCGTTGCCTGGTCAAGGACGGCTTGGGCTTCTTGTCTTGCGGCCAGTGCATAGCTCGCTCCGACAATGGGATCCGCGACAAAAGTTGAGGGAAACGTGCTCACTAATCGCAATGACCAGTTGCGAATATTAGCCTCGACAATTGCCCAATCCAGAGCTCTATTGCTGTTCGACGAGCCATCAACGCCAACCAGAATCACATTGTGCATACTCACAGCCTTGCATAGTCGAGGGAAAAGGAGCGACGTTTGTTGCACCATTTCAGGGGTGCCCGTCCGGCCCGACTTCTGTTCTGGCGAACAGTGTCCGTTACACTGGAGGCCTATTCGAGCACTAATTCTCCATAAGATCGAGGAGAGGAAACGGTATGGCCGAGACAATTGTTCTCGCGCTAAACGGCGGCACGGGAAGTCCCGCTGCGCTCGACTGGGTGATTGAGCGTGCCCGCATCCTTCAGATATCTCTGGAACTGACCACTGTCATCGATCTGGCAAGGTTGCCGACGACGATTGCGAAGGATCGGGTTCTTCCTGCTTACGAGCAGATGTTGATGGATTCCGCGAGTCGGGTGAGACGCGACGCGCCCGCCGTGCAGGTGATGACGTCGGTACGACGAGGCGCACCGCTCCAGGAGTTGCTGAATTCCGCCGCTGATGCCGATCTGCTGGTTATCGGTACGCGTGAGGCCGCGGGCTCCCTCTATGGAACATTGCGCCACCAGATCGCAGCCGGGG
Organism: Cryobacterium sp. Hh11; assembly: GCF_004404045.1. Taxonomy (NCBI): domain Bacteria; kingdom Bacillati; phylum Actinomycetota; class Actinomycetes; order Micrococcales; family Microbacteriaceae; genus Cryobacterium; species Cryobacterium sp. Hh11. Next base: position 4,795 of record NZ_SOHF01000023.1, read on the forward strand.
TGAGCTGCCCCCTCGTTATCGTGCCCACGGACTGGACGCCTCGTAACGGTTCCGTCGTCGTCGGCGTGGATGACGACGAAACCTCTCACCGTGCGGTGGCCTTCGCCGCTCGGGAGGCCGAGCGGCTCGGGCGTGAACTGTCGATCGTGCATGCGTGGCGCATCCCCACCCTGCTCGCTCTCGGATGGTTGAGCGCTGGTGCTAGTTCTTATGACGAGATACGGATGGCGCACGCTGAGGTTCTGGCAGGCGTGGTCGAACGGGTCCGCGCCGAGCATCCGACCCTGGTGGTGCGAGACACCCTCGAACAGGGATCTGCTGCGTTGGTCCTTACGGGTGCGGCGGAGCACGCTGAAATGGTCGTGGTAGGCACCCACGGACGAAGGATGATAGCTGGGCTGTTACTCGGCTCGATAGCTCACGACTTGCTGATCAGTATGCCGTGCCCGGTCGTGGTCGTGCCGCACCCAGCCGACGTGCCTCTGCTCATACCGAACGCCGAGCACGGTAAATAGCGATTCCGCTGGAGCGGCCGGGTTAGCCTTGCCCCCGGTTAGTGGACACGGGTTAAGCGATGAGAGTCCGGCCGAGCTGAAAGCGGGTGGCGATGAGAGTGCGGGCAGGGGAGCCATCAGTGCACTCGCAGCGCAACCCATTCTTCCCCTTCCCGATGTGCTTCGTCGGTATCCGGTCGCACCGCGGGGAAGTTCGCGACTGTCACAGCTCATGAGCGCACTCGACGCTGCGATCAGGAACCGAAACTAGGACCCGAAACCGATCCTGTCGAAACCACGTTTCAATACGGGCCACGTTTGCGGCATCCTTCGCGATGCCCGACCACTGACGTCTCGAAATCGATCGGCGGCTCTGAGCGGCGGCCATGATGGCGGCGGCGGTCCGTACGTTTGGTGGCAGTTCGGCGAGGTTCATTGGCGTTCCAACCGGATATCGGGATGGGGCTGGCGGACCTGGGGCATCCCGAGTAACACAGTTCGGTGGCGGCGTGGGAGGGTCACGGCGAACTCAACTTCGGTGCGGTGCGCCGGGGTGAGCAGGTCAAGTCCGGCTTCGACCTTGCTGATCAGCTGGCGAATGCGAGTGATTTCGGTCTGGGACGGGAACGCTTCGTCGCGGGCCCAGCCCTCCAAATCCTGGGTGGCGAGTAATCTCTCGCGGTTGCGAAGCAGATCAGCGAGGTGGGCGTTCAAGTCCGGCAGGTATGACACATCGGTGCGAAAGTGGTCGCAGCCCACGCAGCGAAATCTGTAGGGACACGCCTGGCCGTCGGCTTAAACGTTGGACGGTTCGGTGCAAACACCGAAGGGGACGATGACCTCACCGACGGCGTCCCGGCGACGCTGCTGTCCGACTTGGTAGTAGTCACTGGTGGTGTCGAGCGTGCGATGATCCATGAGTTCGCGGAGGACATCGATGGCCACCCCGGCGTCGGCGTGGCGCTGAGCAGAGGTGTGCCGATAAGCGTAGAGAACGTCGCGGCTCTTATCGAATTCGATCCCATCGCTGGTGTGCAATACCGGCAAGGCGCTCATCCATGATCGGTGGTGGAAAGCGACGCTGAACGCGGCGAGTGATTTGTGACCGTTGGCGTTCCTCCGGTCGGTGGGTAACAATTTCAGATCGCACACCGGTGTGTCTGGGGGCGGTCGCGAACCTACACCTGTTGGGCGATGGTCACGTCGGCGGTGGTGGAACTGATGGGGTGGTGAGTCCCAACGCGCGAATCGTCGTGAGCACGAAGCGGACCTCACATGTGATTCGGATCCGAGCGTCGGTGCTGATCTTTCCCGTCGAGACGAGGTAGGCCAAGCGGTTCAGGAACGAAACGATGTCTGTCCGGCCCAACGCGGCGGGTATCACGCCGGTGTCGGGACGCTGTCGCAGTCGCAGCGACTGTGACAGCATGCGTGCACCATCGCGCGCGACCGCACGCGTCTGCCGACCTGTTCAGTCGCATCGTGCCGCAATTGCGCCCGTAAGTCGGACGGCGGAATCAACCGCGGTGTCCCCGACGAACGGGTTTGGTTCGTCAGTGTGCGCAAGCCAGACGTCTTCCGGGCTCCTGATACGGTGAACGGAACTTAAGCGAACGGGGAACTTATGAGTAGGGGAACGCTCTTCGCAGCTGTCGCAGCTCTGGCTGTGATCTTAACCGGTTGTTCCTCGATTGGGCCTCAGGCGAATATTCCGGCTCCAGCGGTTACTTCAACGACCACAGATGAGAAAGGGGCGAGCCTTGAGGCTCGTGCCACGCCGGACCATTTGGTTGTGTCTGCGAGTAGTATCCAGGTCGTCTTGGACGATGGAACGAAGGGTGATGAGTTCGGTTATTTCGAACCCATTGAACCTGTGGTCGCTGCGCTCACGGCTATATTCGGGGGAGAACCCGTCATGACTACCTATGAAGGCATCCCCTCGGTTGACTACGACTGGAGCGGAGTGTCGATCGGCACGGACGGGCCTGCGCAACGTCCCACCAACCCGGCGATCATCATGCACGTCACGGCGGCAGAGGTCCACGGAATAGGAATCGAGACCGTTGACGGCATTCAAGTCGGTGATCCAGTAGCTGTTCTAGAAGTTGCCAATCCCTCACATCGTTGGCAGCGTGATGGCGTAGAGGAATTGGTGATCAAGGTGAATTCGGTTCCTGTCACCCCTGAGGACAACGAACGAACGTTTTCCGTGGAACTCAGGTCTTGTCCTTCTGACGGCCCCGTAACCGAGTTTGCTGCCCCAATGAAGAACTTTGAATAATGACCTATTGGCCGCCTGTATGCATTACCGATAGCGAGCCGTTGTAGTCGCCTAAATCTGGCAACGCCCAGCGGGACGTTTCGTGTTGACCAGGAAGATCGACCTCCCGGCTGCGTGATCGGATGATCGGGTGATCGAACCACGGCGACGACAGTCAGCACGCCAAGCGCCACCACTGGGTCACGCTTCCGAGGCTAGGCCGGGAGAAGAACTAGCCGGGGGACACGATCAACTCCGTGCTGCTTTCATCCAAATAGTGACATTCCAGTTTTACAGGCCAGAGAGAAAAAGTTCTTGAAGCGGTGCGTTCAAGCACGGCCTGACCGGTATTTTCTGAGAAATAGCACTGTGCTAGTGAGGGTTTCGCGCCTTCTCGGCGGCAGCGATGGGCGGGTCGCAGAGCAAGGCGCCGGCGATGAGGAACGCGGTCAGCCCAGTGTGTGCACGCTTCGGCTCTTGCCTGATCGAATCGAGTGTTGCAGCGTCGGCTGGACTACGCCGCCGACGATGGACAGGATGCTGCCAGCGACATGCCGAGAATGGGCACGGATACTGCTTCGGTGAGGGCTGAGCGACCTGTCCAGTCGCGCTGCCTGCCTGCGTGCTGCAGCGTGCGATGGGTGATGAGGTCGCTGGGAAAAGGAAGCGCGGACCCTCGGGAGAACATCGCTGTCAGCCAGCGTAGATAGTAGGGCAGGCGGCGACGCTGTTGACCACGGCGGCGACTATGAGACAGGCCACGCTTCCGTCCCCGGCTGAGGTGAGTGCGGCGAGTTCATCGGATATGAACGCAAGCTTGTGGCGACCCTGCAGAAGAAACCTTCCGTTTAAGCCAAGGCTCCAAACCGCAGGGTTACGAGATGCTGTGTTCGGCAGGTCCGCAACGCCAAAAGTTCGATTGAGTGTGGGCCCGAATAGATCAAGAACTTGGCCAAAATTGGCTCAGACTGCCGGCAACACCGGAACCGCCGGTAACACCGTCTGCGTGAAGTCGGTTCGGACTCTGCGCGGCGCTGTCCCCGATGACGGCAATTGGTTGGCGCTGCATGTGCTGGCAACGGCATGCCGCCAGGGGAGGGGGCTATGTTGGGTGGGAGATGCAAGCGGCATCGGAGTTGGTTGAGGTACCGCCGGTCCGGACCGCTCATTACGAAGGAGATTCAATGTCGAATCAAGCTCATGAACCGTGCGCAACAGGAGATCTCGAGGTCCGCAATCTGTCCGATCATGAATGGCGTGTGGGCGATCGCCGCTGCCACGAAAGGTCACCCGAGAAGGTGCTCGGTTACATCGAAAAACGAGGTTCTGCTTTTGAAGTCATGAACATAGAGGCGCCGAGACGGCACGTCATGTTCGATCATTTCGAGTCGGCGGTCGCCTCGTTTGCGTCAGTCTCCCCGACTTAGATTTTATCCACGGCGTTGACGCCAACTCGCCGATTCACTCAGCTCCGGGCACGAAACCCTGATGTGTTCACGCTGCGAGGTCCAGATGAAGCAGGAGCGGCTCGGTCCAAGCTGTCCCTGGCTGCCAAGCAGCGTGCGTATCAAAAATGAGACTAACTTAACTTAGATGAGACAGGACATGACGGGAGCCCTATTCGGCAGATTCTGCAATAACCACTTTACCTGTTGACATAATCGACATCATCGGTCATATAGGGTGGGATTGCAGATGGTGTATAGATAGCATCTGCTGTGGCAAAACCTTAGGTTAATGACATGTCACCAACCACCCCCGGACTGCGGGCATACGAGATTTCCATTCGTTCGGACATCACTGAACTTGTCGGGCAGCTGCGCGAGCTCCTGGGCGCACAACTGGTGGCTTACCTGGGGTCCGTCACGGAAACCCGGGCCGTACGGCAGTGGGCCGAGGGCACCCGCAAGCCACCGGCCGAGGCTTGCTTACCAGGTCGCCGGCCTGCTCACCGAGCGGGACCATGCGCGGGTCGTCCAGGCCTGGTTTCAGGGGATGAACCCCCAGCTCGAGGACACGGCGCCGGCGCGGCTCATCCGTGAGGGCAACCCAGACGAAGTCGGTCCTCGCGTGCTGGCCGCTGCGCGCGCGTTCGCTGCCGTCGGATAGTGGAGATCACTTCGGACACCGCCAACCGTCTGGCCGTTCGCACCGACCCCGGTGAAGTGTGGCGGATTGGGTACGGGCCAGAACCGTGGGACTGGGTCGACTGGGCTCACGCCATCGACGGACGATTCAACCCGCGCTGGGACGCACTCGACTCGGCCTACCGCACGATCTACACAGGCTCGAGCCTGTTTGCTTGCCTCGTCGAAGTGCTCGCCCGTTTCCGCCTTGACCCCCTCTTTCAGACTGACATGGTGGGCATTGATATTGATGAAGTGGAGCCGCCCTCTATCCGACGGTGCCAGTTGGAATCGTGGACGAAGCCTGGCTCCGTGTCCGCAGGGCCTCGCACGCGAAGTTGAGTGGGAGGTACTAAGCCTCAATACCGTTCAGTTAAGTACTTGAATGGTGATTTCTGGCTCGTGGGCGGGTTGTGGCCAGTGGGCGTGGTGGAAGCGTTTGGCGGGCCATTTCGAGACTTTGCGTTTGATGACGCGAGGGTTTGATCGTCGTCGGCGCGCGGGATTCAGCCTCCGGACGAGGGCGCGGACCGCATGACGCCAGACTGCTGTGGCGTGGTCAGGCTGCGGAGGGGGAAAAAGCTCCCTGTGCCACGGAGCGGCGGGCGATGCGGAGTGCGGCAACGAAGGAAACCCGGTCAGGGTCGCGGTGAGCGTGCTGGGCAGCGTCGACCATGAGGGTGCGGATCGCGTAGTGGCAGCACAGGTGGCCCCAGATTTCCTGTTTGACCAGGTCGGGGGATTTGGAACGCATCACCATGCGTGGGCCGCGTTGGTGGGTTTTCAACTCGTCAAACACCGTCTCGATCTCCCACCGTTCGGAATACACCGTCGCGAGTTCCTCTGCCGAGGCCTCGGCCGAATCCAGGATCGTGGTCAGCAGCCGGTAGGAGTCAGGATTGTCGCGTCCGTCGTCGATTGTGTAGTCCACGACCCGCACGGTCAAGGGTGTTGTCGACTGCCGCCCCGTGCCGGAGGTCGGAATGATCGTTGCCAGCCAGGACCCGTCAGCGAGGGTCTCCTGGTACCGAGGGCGGAGGTTCGTCTTGACCCGCCAGAGCAGATCAGCACCCGTCGCTGCCGCCTGCGCCCAGAGCCGGAAGCCGTAGAAGCCGCGGTCGGCCAGGACCAGCATTCCCGGCTCGAAGCGGGCAGCGAGCTCTCGGGAGAGCTCAATTTCCGACGTCGTGCACGGGCCCATCACCGCGTCCAGAATCGCATGCGTCCCGCACTCAGCCAGCGCCACCAGGCGCGCTTGCGGGAAAGCGGATTGTTCCCCCCGACTGACCGGCGGGCGGCCAAAGAACTCCGCATTCACCACGCTATCCGCCAGATCCAGGATCGTTCCATCGATGGACATCAAACGCCGCCCAGCCAACCACGACCCCGGCGTGTCAGGCCCAGCCAGCGGCCGTGCAACACGGGCAAACAAGTCCCGCACCGGTTCAAACCCCAGCCGCCGACGCGCCTGAAAGATGGCCGACTTCGACGGCGGCGCAAACATCTCGGACCAGCCGGTTGACCACGACAGCCCATCCGTCAGCTGAGCAAACACATCCTCATAGGACGCTTCGGCATACAGGCCCATCCCGATTGAAAAATACGCCATCACCCGCGCCGGCAACGCCCGATTGCGCTGCTCGGTCCGGCCCGCGGCCTGAACCACCTCGTCAATGACATCAGCAGGAAATACACGGGTCAACAAACCCACCGACACCAAATCCGACAACCGACGGTCAGAGACCGGTTTCACCCACCCTGTACGCGCCATAACCACAACGTAACACGAAAATGCTTAACTGAACGGTATTGAGGTTTAGGGAGTCCGGCGCGAATTCCGGTACCGATCCTCCTGAGAACCCAACACGTATCCTTGATCGAACAAGCCGGTGTTTGGCCTGCCGCGGGTATTTCGGACAGCGGAATTAGTGGATTCTTCTACGCTGCCAATGCTGGCTGTTGATAACCGTAGTGGACTTCATTCGGCCGGCGGTAACCGAGAGCGGAGTGCCGGCGTCGACTGTTGTAAAACCCTTCGATATAGCGGATGACGTCGCTGCGAGCTTGTGATTTCGTGGCGTAGGCGGTGCGGTACACGCGCTCATTCTTGAGCATGGAGAAGAAACTTTCGGCCATGCTGTTGTCCCAGCACACGCCGGTCCGGCCCATCGAGGACCGCATCCCCAGGCCGGTCACCAGAGCCCGAAATTCGGCCGAGGTATAGACGCTGCCGCGGTCGGAGTGCCAGATCGCGTCAGGCTCAATCAGGGTCGTCGCGGCGGCGTTCCGGAGGGCGTCGGCGACGAGTTCGGTGCGCATGTGGTCGGCGATGGACCACCCGACGACCTTCTTCGAATAGCAGTCGATGACGGTGGCCAGATAGATGAATCCTTGCCAGGTATGGATGTACGTAATATCGCCGACGAACTTCGCTGCGGGACGGTCGGCGGCGAAGTCGCGTTTGACGAGGTCGGGCATGCTCGCCGCCGCCTCGGCATCGGCCTCCGTCGTGATGCGGAAGGGCCGTGGTTGGCAGGCTACGAGGCCGATCTGGCGCATGAGCTGCCGCACCAGCTCGGGCGAGCACTCGGTCTGCTCCGCGGCGAGGTCGGCGTGGATTCGGCGGTATCCGTAGGTGCCGTCGGACTCCTCGAAGAAGTGTTGAATGCGGGAGATTAGGGCCTCTCGGCGGGCCGCAGTTGCGGACTGCGGCCGGATTGCCCAGTGGTAGAGACCGGACGTGGAGACGGCCAGCCAGAGGCACATTTTCACCACCGAATTGTGGTTGGTGGGCTCAGATTTTTGGGAGTCGATGTATTCGTACTTGCTCACTACCGCTGCTCCCGCGCGAAGTAAGCGCTGGCTTTTTTCAAGAAAGCGGTCTCCGCCCGCAGCTCGTGAACTTCCCGCTCGAGTTCCTTCAACCTGGCACGTTCCGACACAGTCAAGTCCACTTCCGTGCCGCCGTTAGCCTCACGATATTTGTTGAGCCAGTTCCGGAGCGTCTCCGGGCCGACGCCGTACGCGGTGGCGACGTCCTTGATCGGCTTGGAGGTATTGATCACCTCGCGACACAGCTCGTCTTTGAACTCCTGAGTAAATTTTCTCCGCGCTGCGGTCATGCTGATCTCTACTTTCAGTGATCCCTCATTTTAAGAGGGCCCACTGTCCGAGATATCCGCAGCAGGTCAGTTGCGACGACCGGTTGAATCCGGCCTGGCTTCCCGCGTTGGAGTGGTGGTTCATTCAATCGTTTTGGTTGCGATGGCTGGCTATAGCTGTTAGTCATGAGGTGAACGTGCAGGACCGCTTCCGGTCGCTGCTTTGGAGAGCGGGAAGATAGGGAGAGGGGCCATGGTGCGCGAGAATCCTCCGGTGAAAGAACCTGAAGAGAGCGAAATTGAGGTCGGGAAGCCTAAGAACTGGGCCGCCGGGATGCCAGGGGTCCTGCACTCAATGATTCCGGCCATTGAGCATATGGGTGTGGAGCGGACGCGAAAGACCCTGCTGTCCATGAACCACAAGGACGGCTTCGATTGTATGAGCTGCGCGTGGCCGGATCCGGATCATCGCAGGGCCTTCGAGTTCTGCGAAAACGGCGCCAAGGCCGTCACTTGGGAAGCGACGCCCGTTGTCGTATCTTCCAGTTTTTGGGCCGAGCATTCGGTCAGCGACCTGCTCGCGCGCTCAGAGTATTGGCTGGGCATGCAGGGACGCCTGACCGAACCCGTGTACAAGCCGGCCGGCGAGGACCACTATCGGCCCGTCAGCTGGGACAAGGCGTTCTCCATCGTCGGCAACAAGCTCAACAGTCTTCAGTCCCCCAACGAGGCCGCCTTCTACACCAGCGGCCGCGCCTCCAACGAGGCCGCCTTCGCCTATCAGCTCTTCGTTCGCGGCTACGGGACCAATAATCTGCCCGACTGCTCCAACATGTGCCACGAATCCTCCGGCTGGGCCATGGGCCAAACCATCGGCATCGGCAAGGCCACCATCGTCTACGACGATTTCGGCAAGGCCGATCTGATCATCATCATCGGACAGAACCCGGGCACCAACCATCCACGCATGCTCACCGCGCTGGAAGAAGCCAAGGACAACGGCGCGGAAATTGTCGCCGTCAATCCCATGCCGGAAGCGGGTCTAAAAAGGTACAAGAACCCGCAGCGGGTCAAGGGCATCATCGGCCACGGGACCGAGATTGCCGACCAGTTCATGCAGATCCGGCTGGGCGGGGACATGGCCCTGCTGCAGGCCGTCTCCAAGCGTGTGCTCGACGCCGAGGCCGAGAACCCGGGGACAGTGCTGGACCACCAGTTCCTTCAGGAGCACTGTGAAGGCCTGGAGGAGCTCAAACTGCACCTCGCGGAGCTGGACGAGGACGCAGTCTTGGAGGCCACCGGCCTGCGCGTAGAGGAGATCGATGAATTGGCGGCCCGCTACCTGAAGGCCGAGAGGGTCATCATCACCTGGGCGATGGGTTTGACCCAGCAGAAGAAGGGGGTCGCCGCTATCAAGGAGGTCATCAACCTGCTTCTGTTGCGCGGCAACATCGGCAAGCCGGGCGCCGGCGCTTCCCCGATCCGCGGCCACAGCAATGTCCAGGGCGACAGGACCATGGGTATCTGGGAGCAGATGCCGCCGTCATTCATGGACGCGCTGGGCAAGGAATTCGGCTTCGAGCCGCCAATTCACCACGGTGCCGACGCGGTCAAGACAATTCAGTCCATGCGCGAGGGCGGCATTAAGTTTTTCATGGCTTTGGGAGGCAATCTGGTCGGGGCGATCGCGGACACCAATGCCGCCGAAGCCGCCATGCACGGCACGGAGATGACCGTCCAGATCTCCACCAAACTGAACCGCTCGCACGCGGTGGTGGGCAAGGAAGCGCTTATTCTGCCGACCATGGGCCGCAGCGAGATCGACCGGCAGGCGTCGGGGGAGCAGTTCGTGTCCGTGGAAGACACGGTCTGTGCGGTGCACCCTTCCTTCGGCAAGGTTGAACCGGTGGCGCCTGGCCTGCTTTCCGAGGTTGCCATCGTCTCCCGCTTGGCGCGGGCGACCATAGGGGACAAGACCAGTGCCGACTGGGCCGGTTTCGAGAAGGACTACGATCTGATCCGCGAACACATCTCGCACGTGGTGGAAGGCTGCGAAGCCTACAACACAAAAATCCGGAAGGATGGCGGCTTCGTCCTGCCGAACGGGCCGCGCGACTCGCGCACTTTCCACACGCCCACGGGGAAGGCCGTGATCACCGTCAACAAACTTGAGTTTCTCGACCGGCCGGCTGGCACGCTGATCCTGCAGACCCTGCGGTCCCATGACCAGTTCAACACCACCATCTACGGTTTCAACGACCGTTACCGAGGCATCAAGAATGGCCGCCATGTGGTCTTCGTTAATGCGGAGGACCTAGCCGAACTGGGGTTGAAAGACGGCCAGCGGGTGGACGTACACGGGGTGCACGATGACGGCGCGCAGCGAGTACTACGCAATTACCGCGTGGTTTCCTATCCCAGCGCCAAGGGGTGCGCTGCCGCCTACTATCCCGAGGCGAACGTACTCGTTCCCCTGGATAACGTAGCGGACGGCAGCAACACACCGGTGTCCAAGGCCGTCATCGTCCGGCTGGAACCCGCTCAGGAGCAGGAGTCCCACCCCACGGTCCCGGACGTAACGCCCGCGAGGGTGTAGGGACGGCAGACGCCGCATGCAGTCAGGGCCGGGCTGCACTTCCTGGCCCTGACTGTTGTACGTTACTGGGCGGTGCCGGCCCAGCCGCCACGTCCCCAATGTTCGTTATGTTCGTTCTCGAGTAAGCGCTCCGCAACGTTTATGGCAGAGTTCACTGAAGCCTCAACACTGGTCTTGCCGTTCGTGGCGCCCTGCCCGGCCGCGAAGCCGACCAGGAAAGCACTGATCGGCCCGGCGGACGGGCTTACAGCGCCCGATGTTTTTTCCGCCAGATCCAGGATCGTCTGATCTTCCACCTCCAAATCCAGGATCTGCAGCGCCTCGGCCAGACTGCGGCTCCACTGACTCAACTCGCGCTTTTCATCGTTCGACTCCGTCATAGCCTCTCCCTCATCCGTGAAAGCGGTCTTCCGCTGGTATATTCACCACCGAAAGTAGCGTTGTCCTCAACCATTGCACCGGGACGCTCTTTGTACAACGCCAGCAGCGGAACCAGACCCCCACCCCACGGAAAGCTCGCAACGTGTCGACGACGTGGCGTGCTTCACTGTTCTTGGACACGGCGTCGTGATCTAGGAAGTTGAACCAATTGACCAGCAATGAGAAGAAGCCCAAGCGCTCGTTCTCCCCGCAGTTTCGCGCGGAGGCCGTGCAGCTCGTTGTCACGACGGGCCGGCCCGTCAAGCACGTCGCCGATGAGCTCGGCATCGCGGACTAGTCCCTCGGCCTGTGGGTGAAGCAATTCAACGCCGAGAACGAGGCCCGCCCGGGGCCGCCGTTGAGCCCGGCGCAAGCGCTGGAATTGAAGGAAGCGTTGACCGAGAATGCTCCGCTGCGGATGGAAAATGAATTCCTAAAAAAGCCGCAGCCTTCTTCGCGAGGATGCAACCATGAGCGAGAAATGCGCTCTCATCCTGGAGGAGAAGGCCCACTACGACGTCGCTTTCATGTGCGCCCTGCTGGGCGTTGCACGGTCGTCGTATTACGAAGTGACCACGCGGGTGCAGTCCCAGCAATCCATCCGCCACGACTCGCTCACCGAGGCCGTCACCGACCTCTTCACCACTCACACAAGCGACGCTATGGATCTCGGCGTCTTGTGAAGCAGCTGCGCCGTGACGGGACCCCGGTAGGCCTCGGCACTGTGGGCAAGATCATGCGTGCCGAGGGCCTCGTCGCCCTGCAACCACGGGCGTGGAAGCGCACCACCATCCAGGCTCCCGAGCTGACCGACCGACGCGACCGGCTCAAGCGCATCTTCCAGACCCGCACCCCCGGGATCCGTCTCGTGGGCGATATCACCTACCTGCGCACCGGCGAAGGCTGGCTCTATTTGGCGACCGTCATTGACCTGTGCTCGCGCATGGTCGTCGGCTGGCAGCTCGCCGATCACATGCGTTCCAGCATCGTCACCGACGCCCTGGACATGGCCGCCGACGGCGGTTTCCTCAACACCGGCCACCCCCTCGGCGTCGTGTTCCACACCGATTAAGCCGAGGAAACCGTTAAACCGAGGTTGGCGAGTTCGCCCTTGTGATTCCGGGGCCGCTGCCCTGTTCCTCGGCTTAATGCTTCCGTCTAGCGTGTCTTGTATCCATGCTCCTAACGGAAGGACAATGCAATGGATACGACTGTGACTGTTGGCGCTCTTTGGCGGCGTTTTGTGATCGCTTTGTGGCGCTAGTTTCCGATGGCGAGGATCAGGGCGAGGTGTTCGCAGTCGTGTCGGTCGCGGAGCAGCTCGAGCGGGGTAGGTGAGGCGTTCGACTTGCGCGCTACACGCGGTGCAATAACAAATGGCGCGATCTGATCGCTCATGATCTGTCGGTTTAGGGTTAAGTGTCACAGAGCTTGGAACAGGAGGTGAGGGTGTGACGGGCGCTCTTGAGGTATTCGATGTGATCATCGTCGGCGCCGGGCCGGGAGGTTCCGCCGCGGCGTTGAGTGCGTTGCGCGCTCGGCCCTCCGCCAGGGTCCTGGTCCTCGATCGAGCGCCGCTTGGTCGGGACAAAGTTTGTGGTGATGGGGTGAGCCCCGACGCCGCGGAGGAAATTGCTCGCCTCGGGCTCCCCGAGCTGTTCCATCCCAGCGAACGGGTATATCGCTTCCGGCTGGTCGCCGGAGATGCGGACACGACCGGAACCGCGCTGATTCCCGGGTATGTCGTCCCCCGTGCTGAACTCGACCACCGGCTCATGGTCGCTGCCGGTAGTGCCGGGGCGATCTACCGACAGCATGCTGTGCGCGAGGTGCAGCAAGATTCGAACCGTGTTGTCGTTGATGGAAAATACAGCGCACCGGTACTGATCGGTGCCGACGGGGCGAACTCAACGGTGCGCCGCGCCGTGGGGCAGCCGCCCAACCGCGGTCACCATGTGGCCCTCGCAGTACGGGGTTACGCTCCCGCCCCGGCTGGATTCGATGGCCTATACCTGCGCTGGGACCCCCTGCCCGGCGCCGGCCTTCACTACGCATGGGCGTTTGCTACCGCCCATGACACAGTCAATCTGGGCTACGGCACGACCGCTTCGGTGGTGACCCGGGCGCAGTTGGAGGATCGGGCGGCCGAATTGCTTCCAGGCTTCGAGGTCCGCTCCACCCGGATGACTGGACACGTGTTGCCGCTTTCAACCCAGACGCCCCGCACAGCTATCGGCCGTGTGCTCCTCGTCGGCGATGCAGCCAGTCTGGTGAATCCGCTCACTGGGGAGGGCATATTCTACGCACTGGCCTCAGGCGCTCTCGCCGGGAGCGCCGCTGTGGCTGCCAATGCAGGCGAGCGCTATTCCCGCGCGTTGCGAAGAAGGTTCGGTCGTCAACACCGCCAGCTCAAAGCACTGTATCCGCTTCTGGGCCGACCATCAGTCATTCCAACCGCTCTCCGGGCCTGTGGACGCGATCCCCGTATCTTCCGACAACTGATCTCCATCGGGCTCGGCGCGGGAACCTTCCGCGTCATAGATCTCGCCCGCTTCGCCGCCAGCATGTGGAGGAGTTGACAGTCCCAAGCCGCGGCCTGCAGGTCATGAAGTGTGAAAACAACATCCGGGCTCTCCATGTATCCGAAGATGAGCTACGAGTAGTCAGCAGAAAACCAAGGGCGGTCGGCGGGTGACCGCTCCAGGCTGGGCGGATCTCCGCGGGTCTTGGGCGTCGTTTGTGCCTGCGTGACAGGTCATCTTCTGACGATCAGGTCGTGGCAGCGGACCGGGTCGCGAGAAGTGACCGGCAACCCTATTCGACAATGCGCCCGCCAGTGAATAGCACTCTCGATAGTTTTGCGCGATATTCGATGTCGCAGAAAGGTAAAGGTTTACGAGACACAAGTCCTGCCCACATTGAGTCGTGGGGGAAGTGCAGAAATATGTCATTTTTTGCGTTCACGTCTGCACAGCGTCCCGCGTTTTTTCGGGGTTGTGCAGGCGTGTGTTGCGCGCTGGTTTTCCGTTCACCTCTGCACTAAAATAGTTTTTGCTCACTACTCCTCTGCACAATAAGGAGGTGGCGGGGTGGACGCTGAATCGGCGCACATTGCTGAGCCCGGCACGTTGACGATGCCGGATGCTTTGTGGGATCGCACGATGAGGGTGTCGGCGGTGATTGCACCGTTGGCGGCTCGAGCGATCGTGGGTCGGGCCGCGGTCGATGCGGCCGCTTTGTCGCTGGGGATATCGCGGCGGCAGGTCTACGTGCTGATCAAACGCCATCGAGCGGGGACTGGGTTGCTCACGGATTTGGCTCCCGGGCGCTCCTCTCATGGGAAAGGTACGTGGCGGCTGGACGCTGAGGCTGAAGACCTTGTTCGTGGGGTGGTGAGTAAGCAGTTCCTGACCCGGCAGAAGCGAACCCAGGCGGCGGTCTACCGCGACATCGCGCGAGCCTGCCGGATGCGACAGCTTCCAGTTCCAGCGCGGAACACGGTGGAGCGCCGGATCCGGGCGTTGAATCCGGTGGAGGTGGGCCGGCGCCGGGGAGGCCACTCGACCGTGATCTCAGATTCCGTGCCGTGGCGACAAGAGCTGCTGAATCTAGCTACCGCGCTAGAGCGACGGACCGAGCTGAAACGATGGTCGATACGGACGGGATTCCTCGTTGAGCGCGACCTCATGGTCGGCATGTTCACGATCCGGCGGCTCATTGGGGCGGCTAAGACGTCGTCCCTGCTACCGCGCGAACGGGTGTCGTTCGGAATGCATCCTCTGGCAGGGCGTGTTCCCGGGATCTTTGACCGGTGGGCCTACTGGGAGTACTACGAGATGGATTCGAAGCGTCAGACCGAGCTGACCGTTCGTGAGCTAGTTAGCTTGTTCATCCACTCTTTCGTCCTCGAGTTCTATCCCGAATCCGAGCATGGGCCGGCAATGATCTGGGTCGTGTCCGAACGTGATCGGCACAAGTGGCTCTACTCGATCTCGCCTGCACAGGTGGGAGCGCTCTTCCGGCGGGTCGGCAACGAGGACGTTATCCACTACGAGGGCCCGTGGAACGAGACGATCGTCCGGTTGTCACAGCACGACTACGTGGACGCCGGCCTCGCGCAATACGACCCCTACCCGCTCATCGAAAACCCAACTGCTTCACGGGACGAGCTTGTAGCTGCTTTTCCTTCGCTTCTGGGCGGGCGGGAACGGAGTTAAGCACGTCCGTCTCCTGGTGATCACGCATAAGCACTCAGCTCAACTCCCGGTTGGAGTGACTCAGACCGCACTTATGCCAGTGTTTCAACCCTGACTACCGACTGCCCTCGAACGGGTCCACGACCGTGTGTACTCCGTGCTCTGGGCAGGCGAAAGCAATCTTGATGCCGGAGTCCGTCTCAAACGGCTCGGGCGGGCAATCTGCGCCGCACTCGGCGCAGGTCCGGTATTGCCCGTCAGCTGGCTCGAACATGGTGAGCGCTTCCTTTCGAACGGTCCGATAAGCGTGTGTACGAAGCACTCGGGGCAAGGCTGTCAGGCTGTGATGCGCCCGTCGGCCAGGAACGTGTGTGGCTCGCAGGTGCCGCAGCACTCCGAGCATAGTTGGCGGTCTTGGCCTCTGGGAAGCTTCACCGCTTCATGCGAACTCCAACGCTTTGTGCGAACTCCAACGCAGCGGACCTCACGACGGCGTGGGCCATCGCATACAGCGCTAGCGACAGCCGACGATCCACTGCGAATCCGCATATCAGGATTCGGCGTATCTGTTCCGCGCCCGATGGCATGCATGCAGTGGAGCGTTCCAGAATCGGCCACGAGCCAGACTCATGCGAGGGGTTGCAATTGGCGGTTGAGTCCCGAATCCTTGTCCCGTAGGAGGCATGCGGGATTTCCTTACGGGCGGGTCAAATGCGACTCGACTGCCCACGCGGACCGCGTAGCCCGGTCTCCGCGGGGGAGTGTCCGTAGGAGGTCCGGCTTGCGGAACGGCGGAGCAGCGCGCGCGTAACGACAGAATCTGTTTACCCAGTGTCGGAGGTGTGCTGGCCGGGTTCATGGAACGGGTGAGCGAGAAGACTGGAGCGCGCGGCGACTTCCGCGTCGAGAGCAAAATCTTCTTTTCACCGCGTCACGGGCAGGCGTCGCTCAGCTTCATGGCCGCGAGCGGACTCGCCGAGCTATCGCGGGCGATAGGTAGAGTACGGGCGATGCTGCTTCATCATGAACACTGCGAGTCAAGTGGCGATTCTGAGCCCGTGACCATCGCAATCCTGCTAACGCCACGCGGGCGCTCCGGAGGCCACTGGGACACAACTGTGATCCGGTTGCGGGACTAATCAACGCTGGACGCGGCCGAAAAGGCTGGCTATCGGGGATTCGTGGCGGCAGGTTCACTGGTGCTGCCGACTGGTGTCTGCCGGTGAACGCTCACTATCCGTCCACCACCGTGGCCGCTGTCGCGCCCGCAAAATCGATGGTCATCGACTGGAAGAACCCCGGGAAGAAAATCCCCGACGGGCGTGGCTTCAACGAGCTGTCGGTTGCCGTCGTCACCGAGCCGCGATAACCAAGGGCTGCCGCACCTGAATTCTCGAGAAGTTGCGCCGGCGTCGGCCCAGTTCGGGGTGCTGGGTACGGTGCCGGCAATCCATCAGTCGTGCTGCCATGGCGCGCAGCCGCGACATGAAACACCGATGCATAGACCCACGAAATCATCCATGCTTCCGCCAGGACCGCAGGCGGATCGACACGCAGCGATGTCGCTTCGAGCCCCTGCTTCCCGGGTGGATACGGCCGCGCGAGATATGTGACCAACGGACGGTCGAAAATGACGATGGATTTGCCGGGGCCAAAGCTACTCAGGGGAACTTCTCCGTCTTCACCGGGTCCGGGACCCGTCATCAGTTCTAGGCGCACGTCATCCCGTGTCCGGATTGCGAGGCCGTGCTTCAACTTGTTATGGGCCGCGTTTACAGTCAACTCGTTGTCTGTAAGGAGCTGCGCTGCCCGCAGTACCCAAGCCCACGCCACCCCAAACGCCTCAATATCAGCCGCACTCTGCACCGATTTAGGTGGAAGGAACGCTTTTGCAAATGCACCGACGTCTGAGTTCATCGCGGCTGCCAGCTCATCTGTCACCTCATGAAGGCCAATAGGGCCGTCGGTGAGAGTGGCCCAAGTGCAAGCAGCGTCCCCGGTTCGAGGCCTTGCGACGACCACCGCGTGAAGCATTCGGATAAGCGCTTCTGCTGCATGGTGGCGAACCGAAACAGAATCGAGTGCCACTTGGAGGTCTCGGTCGCTGTCCCCGTGCTCCAAGATATTCGCCAGCTCCAGATCGCCAAGCGCCTTGAGAAACCCAACCGCGTCACCGGCAGTGACCTCGTTCTGCTCGCTGCTTGCACTGAGAAGTGCCGATATTCGCGCGGAGAAGTAGGCCAGCGGACGTGCCTGAAAGAACTCGTCATCAAGGATCTTTGCCTGCTCGGATGTGAGGGCTGACCCGCCCGGGATGATGTGCAACATGCACCTGATTATCCCGTCGGAGAGCCACCGAGTCGACAAAGCAGTCGCACACCGCTTGCTCGTCACAGTAGATAATGACTTCACCGCCGGCCACCAGCTCGTGGATCGCTCCGGAGAGCAGCTGTCTCTCCCGTTCTGCACCGCGGACGACGCATCGACGCGTAATAACCACACCGAAACCTAGTCGATCCATCTCCAAGACATCACGGTCCGATTCCCGGACGGGGTTCCCGTTTGGAGCATGGCGGAGCTCGCCCGCGGCTCGCCCGTTTCGTATAAGCGAGCGCAACGAGCATCGGCACCGGGACAGCGTTCAGCGGTCTTGCCCCGTGCGTCGGCGGCTCACCCGCCGGAAAGAGCGGACACCTCCGACGATGGCGGCGAGCCCGCCGATCATTCCGCCTATGACCGCGCCCTGGGCCATTCCGCCCAAGAACCCCTCGCCTGGGGTCACCTCGAGCGATGGCGTGGGCAGCATCGGCTCCCCCGTGAGTACCGTGTAGGTCATCGCGGCGAAGGTCAGCACCATCGCGACGCCGTAGATCATGATGCCGACCATTGTCGATCGGGCGCCAGCGTTCTCGGCGAGCTTCTGGAGGTTGACGTTCCGCCGACTCGCATACCACAAGGCCGCGACCGACGGCACGACGGTCACGACCAGCAGGACAACCGGCAGGAGAATGAGCCCGAAAAGTGAGGCGACGAGGGCTGCCAAGAGTCCGACGTAGAGCCCGGCCGTCAGTCCGAAGGCACTCGACTCCATTGACACGGCGCGTTCGCGTTCGTCGCCATATGCCGGGCTGTCGAGGTCCATGACCCGCTCTGTCCATCGGTCCAGCAAGTTTCGTCTGCGCGTCATGTGTCAGCTCCTGTCTCGTTCGTGAAAAGTTCTTCGACGGTCCCACCCAGGGCACGGGCGATCCGCAACGCGAGATACACAGATGGGGCATAGTCGCCTTGTTCAACGGCGATGATGGTCTGCCGGCTCACGTTCACCTGCTCGGCGAGCTCGGCTTGGGTGATCCGCCGCTCCTTGCGGCGCTCCCGCACCGGGTTCGCCGTGGCGGAAGCGGAATCGTGGGTACACATACACATATGTTAAGGATCATTGACATCCAATGTCAAGTATCATTGTCATCTGGGTGCGCTGCGGGAGAGCGTTTTTCGACGCTGGTCGCGCTAGACGCTCCAACAGATAGTCGCGCTCACGGTTGCCCTTCCGAGTCGCAACCGGACGCCGTCCTCGATATTTTCAAGCGACGGCGTGGGGATGTGTCCAGCCGGAGATCACCCCATAATGTCAACGTCGCCTTGACGGTAGGCTGAATGTCAATGTATCCTTGACGCATGAACTCGTTGACAAAGATTCGCACTGCGCGAACCGCCCTCTGGGCCCTCTTGGCTTTTGGCATCTGCTTGGTATTGTTTGCGACGTTCATAGGCGCTGGGCTCCCCAGTTTCATCGTGGGCGTAGCTGGTTGGATCGCTCTAATTGCTGGCCTAATTGGACTCGTCTCATTTTTCATCCAGAAGTCCAAAGCAGCTTCGCGATCGGATTCCTGGCGCCCAGCGGACGACGACGAACGATGACCGGAGCAGCCGACGCTGCCTTGTCGGTACAGTTGTCCAAAATTGCAGCCGACAGAGGAGTAGCCCTCAGTAACCGTGACGAGGATCAATCCCCTGACTTCCTATTGCACTCGGTCACTGTCTTCGGGGACCTGGCACGCGTTGCTGCGCAGCTGCAATCTGAAGCCGTGGCATCAGCCCTGGAATCGGGACTGAGTTGGGCGAAGATTGGCAAAGCCCTAGGAACGTCCCGGCAGGCAGCCCAGCAGCGTTTCGATAGCCGTCGCAACACCCCCGTTGCTAACACCGAAGCCACTCGGATTGTGGGTCCAGTATCGCGCGCCGAGGAAGTCGACGACATAAACGCGGCTGGGCGACGGGGCTGGAAGTTAGTCCGGTCCCTGCACGGCGAACATGTTCTCGAACGGGATGAAGGCTCATGGGAGGTCGCACGCGTCTCCATCTTTTCACCGCGCGCTTTGCCCTCGGCCGCCGACGGATGGGAGGCCGCCTCGACTCGGTTCCCTGACTGTTTCTATATTCGGCAGCAGGGTCGCTAAACGGACTCTCTCTTTTTCCGTGCCGTACCCGTCCCGTAGCAGGTTCGGCTTACGAAGACCTCAGGACTCTGCCATTGTCAAAGAATGGACTGGCCCACAACTGAACCCATTGCTTCTGTGCGACTTTTGTTGGAACCGCTGTCGGTGGAGCATGCGCCTTCGATGATCGAGGTTCTGGCCGACCCTGCGCTCTATGAATACACCGGCGGAGAAATACCGTCTCTGACGGTGTTGGAAAAACGCTATGCCGCGCAGGCCGTTGGGCACTCTGATGATGGTTCGCAGTGGTGGTTGAACTGGGTTGTCACACAGCTAGACTCCGGGAAGCCGGTGGGATTTGTACAGGCAACCGTCGAAGACGATGGGTCGAGTCTCGTGGCTGACATCGCTTGGGTCATTTCACCCGACTGGCAAGGGCAAGGAATCGCTTCTGAGGCCGCTCAAGCGATGATCGCCTGGTTGCGATCAAACGAAGTCTGCCGCCTCACAGCGCACATTCATCCCGATCATCAGGCCTCCATGAAGGTGGCGCAAAATCAAGCCTTACACGCGACCTCATCGAAGAAGGATGGTGAAACTCGCTGGGAATCCCAGCAACCCTAGAGCGCCCGTTAGGGGTTCGGCTTGCGGGCGCGGCTCACGAAGAATTCGGGTTTCAACTAAAAGTCACTACGCGCTACGCCTTACATCGAACGAAGCTAGGCGGGGGCGTCGATCTTGGACTAGATTTCAACCGTCGCTGACACAACGCACGATCGACTTCGGGGCACCCTTAATCGATGAACGCAGCCCATCGGTCGTTGGTGATGGCGTAGTCGACAGTGCCTTGGTCGGAGCCGGTGATAGGGCCACTATTCCCTTCGCCGCGAGTACCTAGATGAGTTAGGCCAATGCGACTCATTACCGCTCGAGAGCCTGCGTTGACGGCCATGGTTTCGGCGAAGATTTGCGTCAGCCCCAAAGTTTTGAAACCGTAAGCGAGCAGTGCGGTGGCACCTTCAGAAGCCAATCCTTGGCGCCAGAAGTCCGGCAGCAGCCGATACCCCAGTTCTGCTTGTCCTCGCTCATCCTCGTCCGCCGGTGCGAGGAGCCACCAGCCAACGAAGTCTGTTCCAAGAAAACCTGCCCAGAAGCCGAGACCATTTCGCGCTGCGTCGATGCGTTCTTGATGGTGTTTTTCAACTTCCGAACGCTCCCGCGGTTCGCCCGCACCTAGGTAACGCATGACGCCGGGATTCGCATCCAGAGTGACCTCGTGTTCGAGGTGCTCGTCTCCAAGCGGAACGAGAGTCAACCGGCTAGCCTGAAGGGTGCGTTGAATCATCTCCTGACTATTGCAGCCAAGCAAGTCCATGGCCAATCCGAACTGACCGCGGGCGGCCAACAGAAACGCCCGCGGTGGCCACGAAAACTGCCCACTCATGGTCGACAGGAAACGTCCCGTAAGGGGTTCGGCTTACGGGAACGGAGCAGGACCCGTCGATCGGCCGTTCGAGTGTTCCGGTAGGAGTCCCTCCTACGGGCACCATGGCCGTTCGGCAGTGCCACGACCTAGATTCGTCTACGCTGCTCAATCTCAAACGGACCGTCGCACAGCTTTCCTCTCCGGAGGCCGTGCGACGGTCGGCAGAAGCTCCAGCTGCTAGATCGTCGTCAAGGTGAGAGTGATATCCACCGACACAGTGGCTGGCAGTTCGATGGATTCCGGTCTTATCCGATCCAGCTCGGAGCCGGAACCGGACGGCCTGCTGGTCGTCATTCTGATTCGCCGCTTGAGGTACCGCCCCTTGGCACCGAGTCGACCACAGACGTCGTGACGCTCGACCAGCTCCACACATCTCCGGCGCTAATGCTCGATTCGGGTATCGCACTAGTGGCGACCGTTCGCTCCCCGATCAGAGTTCCAGTATCGGGATCGATGATGATCTCATTCCTCAGTCCGTTCACCCCCTCGAGTCGGCCTATCGCCGTTCCCGTGGTGCCGTCGAGAGTGGCCTGATCGTCGGTGATCGTGACTCCGGGAATCATCGCGGCTGCGCGAAGCAGCGCGGCGCGGAGGTCGGCCGGTGCTGTGCCCTGACGGAGGGTGTCGGCGATGAAGACGAGGGCCTCTCCATCCGGGGAGGAGCCTGCGCCGAGGGTGGTCAAGTAAATGTGGTTAAGAAGCCGGTAGGGATCTCGTGGCATCGAGTCGAAGTCACCCCATTGGCTGTTTGCCGAGTTGCCGTAGAACGCACCACCGGCTGCGGCCAAGAGCGTCGGTTCGGCCGAGGGGCCGCTCGTCGGGTGACTGCGGGCGACCATCGCCTCGCCTCCAGGGGTGAGCACATCGACGACGCTTACCGGATTGCGTTGCCACACCCACTCGCCGTCCCTGTCCGCGGGGACGTAAAGGTCGCTCGACTCCGAGATCGTGTAGGCGATCACCGGGCCATCCTTCTCCTGCCCGTCGGTCACGTGGACATTCTCGCTCTCGACGAGCAAGTACTGGCCAGCGCTGACCTGGGGATCTTGAAACGAGATGGCCGCGGTTGCCGCACGTTCCAAGACCGCGGCGGCTGCTGAGTCCGCGCCGCCGCGCCATCCACCGAGTCCGACGATGTTGGTAGCTACCAGCGCACCAGCGATACCGAATGCCGCCAAGGCGCTCAGCCCCCCGACATGGCGCCGCGATTTGACGGGTCGTGGTGCTGGCCCGGGGTTGTTGATCTGAGAGAAGAGCGCGGCGCGTCCTCGGGTCAGCGACTCCTGGGTCGGGGTTTTATTGTCATGCAGTCTCTGCAGCAACGTCAGTTCGTCCATGGTCCACCTCCTGTTCCGGGCGCGAGGCCCGGTGGCTTGCCCTGCGCAGCGTTTGCCGTGCACGGTTCAGACGTGAGCGAACAGTCCCCATCGGGATCCCGAGTGCTTCCGCGACACCGGCGTAGTCGAGGTCCGACCACGCATAGAGCAGCAGGGCATCCCGGTCCCGAGCGGGCATCTTCCGCAATGCCGCCGCGATCTCCTTGACCGCGATCTCCGCATCGATTCGCGTCCCGACGGCGGCGATAGCGTCGAATGGGACCGCCGCTGCGCCGTCGGCGAAGAGACCTTTCCATGCGCGTGCTTCGACTTGGGCGTGCTTGCGAATCAGCGTTGTTGCGATTCCGAATAGCCAGGGTCGGGCGTCCACGACGGAGAGGTCGAACGATGCTCGACGGTTGAAGGCCACGAGGAATGTTTCGGACATGATGTCGTCCGCATGGCTCTGTCCAACCCGACCGATGGCGTACCGGAATACTGCCGGCGCGTGTCGGTCGTAGACTTCGGCGAAGACCGCAGGGGTCCCCACCGACTTTCGGATGGTTTCGTTATCGTCGCTCACAAACGTATTGCTCATTTCCCAACTAATAGTTCACGACAATATCCCGACTCATTCAGCACGGCCGCAATACGGAATCGCCTTACGGGCATCAACGCAGTCCGCGCTAGTACTCAGTCTCCCTGGAAGGAGAATCATCATGAACGCCCTGGCCACGAGCCTGCAAACCTACTTCACTGCCTTCGCCCGCACCCAGCGTGACCTTTCCAACAACACGATCGCGTCCTACCGCGACACCTGGCGGATGCTCCTCAAGCACCTGACCGCCACGCTCGGTGTTCCCACAGACAGGAACGAAAAATAAACGCGACACTAGTACTAGTGGTCGGTTCTCATAAACAAGAGCAGTCCTGATTCCTACCCTTTAACGCTGGGTTCGGGCATGCTCTCTCTAGTGCCACGGGGTGCGGACAATCCGCCCAGCACCGCGGCGGCGGCGGCCAGCCCGACCGTGAGCATCGCACCGTTGACGCTTCCCAAAGTGCCGATAATCATTCCGGAGAGCCAGGTTCCTTCGGCTATTCCGACGCCTACGGCGCTCACAACCCAGGCGTTTGCTTCATTGAGCGAGCCGACGGGGACACTCTGCGCAACCATGTGGAACACCTGCGTCAAAGCCATGGGGAATCCGATGCCGGCCACGAAAGCGGCTGCCGTGAAGAGGGGAAAGGGAAGGTCAAGAAACGCTACCCCGAGGAAGGACATGCCGAAACAGATCGCTGTCCATCTCAGTGCCGAGGCCAGCGGCGTGCGAAAAGGGCGCTTTCCAATCCAGATTGTGCCAACAAGTGCGCCAACCCCGTTGACCCCCAGGAGGATACCGGCTGCTAGGTCGGAACCGTGATACTCACCGAAGGTGGTGAGGATGATCGCCAACGTTCCCATGGGTATTCCGATCAGGAATTGCAACACAACCAATCGTCGGAATGTAGCTATTCGGAGAGGCGCGGAGCGGGTTCCCGTCGATTGCTCAGCAGATTGACTGCGCGCGATCGGATGCCATGCGAAGGCAAGATTACCGAGAATCAACAGTGTTGCCATGAAGACCACGTTGAAGGATGTTCCGAACAGGAGAACTCCGAAGGACGTGATCATTGGCGCGACGACATACAAGAGTTCCTGCGCACCCACGTCCATGCTGAAAGCCGTATTGAGCTGGGGCCCCGCTTGCATCATGCGCGGCCACAACGCCCTAAGCCTCGATCCACCGATCGAGTCGCGAGTCCCGGAATTTGTCAAGGTGAATGAGGCCAGTGGGAGTTTAGGCGGCTAGTTTTAGCCCTTCAATCTTGGCGGGTTTTTCGGCGGGTTTGTTGATCCATGCCGTGTCGGGAATGTTCAGGATTTTCGGGGCGTGGTTCGTGCTGAATCGTTCCGGGAATCGTGCCCGGGCTGCGTCGAGTGTCGCGGCCCGTTCGACGGCCTTGGCCTCGGCGAGGCCATAGTGGACGTCCGCTGGGGTGTTCAGCCCGATCCCGGAGTGGCGGTGGTTGTGGTTGTATCCGTCGACGAAGTCGGCCATGAACGCCCGGGCGTCGGTGAGGGAACCGAAGCGTTCGGGGAACACCGGAGAGAATTTCAGCGTCTTGAACCAGCTCTCCGAAAATGGATTATCGTTACTCACCCGGGGCCTGGAATGCGATTTGGTGACCTCCAGATCGGACAGTAACGTGGCGACGGTCTTGGATGTCATGGACGTGCCGCGGTCGGCGTGGACGACCTGGGGGACGCCGTGGATTCCGAAGATTTCCTTCATCATCTCCACCGCCAACACGGCCGACTCCGACGCGTGAACATGCGCACCAACGATGTAACGCGAGTAAATATCGATCATGACGTAGGCGTCAAAATACTTCCCCTTGATGGGGCCAGCCAATTTTGTAATGTCCCACGACATGACCTGGCCCGGACCGGTCGCGACCAGTTCCGGGATCGCGCGCGCCGGATGGCGGGCCAGGCGGCGGCGTTCCTTGACCTGCTTGTTCTCGTTCAACACCCGATACATCGTTGAAATTGAGCACAAGTATGTGCCCGCATCCGGTTACGTCCCGCTGAGTGGTGGAGTTTCTCAACACCGTGCAGGTCAGTTGTTTTAGTTTAGGCGGCAGCGAGTTCGGGGAGGATCACCGCCTCATCGATGACCTCGACGGGGTTGTTCATTGTGGTCAGCTCGAGCATTGAGGCTTCGGAGAAGTAGCGGCGTTCGCCTGCTTCCCATTCGTGGTGTTGCTCGATCAGGACTGACCCCGCCAGGCGGAGCAGGGCGGCGGAGTTGGGGAAGACGCCGACGACGTCGGTGCGGCGTTTGATCTCCTTGTTGACCCGTTCCAACGGGTTTGTCGTCCAGATCTGTCGCCAGTTACGCCGTGGGAACGCTGCGAAAGCGAGCAGGTCGGGTTGGGCATCGGTGAGCATCGACGCGACCTTCGGGTGCGATCGGCCGAGCATCGTGGTGACCTCACGGAATTGCTTCTCGATGTGCTCGCGGTCGGGCTGGGCGAAGATGGTGCGGATGATCGACGCGACCATCTCCTGGGATCCTTTCGGGACCACGGCGAGGACGTTGCGCATGAAGTGCACCCGGCACCTCTGCCAGCCGGCATTTTGGAAGACCGTCCCGATGGCCTTCTTCAGCCCGGTGTGGGCGTCCGACACGACCAGCTTCACCCCGTCCAGACCTCGAGTCTTCAACGACCGTAAGAAGCTGGTCCAGAAGCCTTCGTTCTCGCTGTCGCCCACGTCGAAACCCAGGACTTCCCGTCGTCCGTCGCCGGCCACGCCGATCGCGACAACGATGGCCTGGGACACGATGCGGTGTCCGACCCGGGCCTTGCAGTACGTGGCGTCGAGAAACACGTAGGGGAAGTCCTGCGCGGCCAGAGTCCGGTCTCGGAACTCGGCTACTTCCGTGTCGAGGCCGGCGCAGATCCGGGACACTTCCGACTTGGAGATCCCAGTATCAGTGCCGAGCGCTGTGACCAGGTCGTCGACTTTGCGGGTCGAGACGCCGTGGACATAGGCCTCCATCACGACGGCGAACAGGGCCTGGTCGACGCGGCGGCGCCGCTCGAGCAGGGCGGGGAAGAACGACCCGGCGCGCAGCTTGGGGATCTTCAGCTCGAGGTCCCCGGCGGTCGTGCTCAAAGTGCGTGGCCGGGTGCCATTGCGGTAGGTAGTGCGGTCGCCGGAACGTTCAAACGGGGCGGCGCCAATGAACGCGCTCGCTTCCGCATCGATGAGTTCTTGATACAGAGTTTCGGTCGCGACGCGAATGCGGTCGGTGACATCGGTGAGTTTGAGTTCTCCCAGCAGGTTGAGTAGGGCAGACAACTTCAACCATAGAAGGGTCGTGTGGTGTCCTTCGTGAGTTGCTTTAGTCGGTACTCACTGACCATCGCACGATGGCTCCTCGCGTCGACGACGCAACGCTCAAAGCCGGGAAACCACACCACTCAACGGGACGTGACCCGCCCCGCACGCTCGAAGAGTGGCGCCAGACCCGAACCGGACCACCGTATCGACGCATGGGCCGCCACGTCAGATACCTGCGCCGCGAGGTTCTCGCCTGGTTCGAGGCTTTGGCCATGCATGCCTAGGCGGCGGATGCGCGCGGGCGAAGTCGGCACCATCCGCATCGTCGTTCTGGCGAGCGGACAGATCCAGGCGCATGCACGGATGCGGGATGAGTTCGGGACGCTCCATCGGCTGAAAGGAACACGTGCCACCGAGGCGGAGGCCCGCCGGGCACTTGATGATCAGGCCGACCTGCTTCGAAATGGGATCACAGGGCTGTCGTTGACCGCGTACTCGACGATTGCGGAGGCCGCGATGGTCTTCCTAGACGACAAGCGGCGGTCCGGAACGGTCGAGATCTCCACCATCGAGACGTACGAGTTCAGCGTCAACAAAGTCATCATTCCCGAGTGCGGGGATCTGCTCCTGACCGACCTCACAGTGTTGCGTTGCAACCGGATTCTGCAGCACATTCGCGAGACGAAATCCTTATCGGCGGCCCGCAAGGCTCGCAGCATGT
The DNA here is from genome assembly GCF_004404045.1 of Cryobacterium sp. Hh11. Lineage (NCBI taxonomy): Bacteria > Bacillati > Actinomycetota > Actinomycetes > Micrococcales > Microbacteriaceae > Cryobacterium > Cryobacterium sp. Hh11. The sequence goes on from NZ_SOHF01000023.1 coordinate 31,839, forward strand.
TCTCGCAGATTTGCGCTACCGGAATCGAGCATGGAGTACTTGCCTTCAACCCCGTCGGCGACGCCCGAGCCCTGCCACTGTCGCCGAAGAAGGAATCGGCACTCACCCCCGCACAATTGGAGATCGTGCGCGCCCTCATGCGGTCTTGGCGGTCCGATGGTGTCCACCATGGTCCGCGCCCAAACGCACGACTACTTGAGAATGCCATGTGGATCATGGTGGGCACCAGCGCTCGCATCGGCGAGATACTTGCCCTGCGTCGATGCGACGTCGACGTGACGGCGAATCCACCCACCGTGCTCATCGCGAGCACGATTACGCAGACTCGGGCGGAAGGACTGCGTAGAAAGCCTTCGCCGAAACGATCCCGGCAGAAGCGGCGCATCGCCTTGCCGGGCTTCGCGGCGACCGCGATCCGCCGGCAACTGTCCGAGACGAGCCGAGACAAGGAGGCGTATCTCTTTGCGACGAAGACGGGCGAACCACGCAGCGTCAGCAACTTCGAACGGTTACTCCGCACCTTCGTTGCCGACAACGAGAAAGTACTGGTGCACGCCGGGATCGAGGTGGGGGAATTCTCCACACACATCTTTCGAAGGACGGCGGCGACGCTCATCGAAGCCGTCGCGGGCATCACTCTCACGTCTCGGCTGCTTGGGCACTCCAACGAGCAGGTTACCCGTGCCAGCTACGTCGTGACCGCCGAGCTTGTCGACCCGATCACGGCGCAGATCATGGACGAGGCTTTAGAGGGGCTCCTTTAGGTCAAGTCCCTCGCCGCCAGTGACTCTGGCCTCAGGATCTTCATGTCACCAAAGGAATGGCCACTGGGAGCCGTGGGACCGCCCGATCAATACTTGGATGCGGAGTGAGAAATCACTTGTAATGCGTGCAGATACCGCCGCCCAACCCGTGGGTTGCAACTCTCGTCTTGACCTCCATTGTGGGCTGCGCACTTTCCAAGTATGACGGGGTGCTGTGGCCAAAGGTCGCGGCTTTCAAAGACCCACTTGGCAATGGTGCATTCGTCCAGTGGCTGAGCGGCAGTGACCTCATCCACGCGATCGACGCCCAGGTTCCCAGCACTGACAAGCTTGGGCAGAGCACGCAGTCCAGGTCACCGAAATGATCGGTGACACGAACGGCGGAGAGTCTCCAAGAACCGAGCCATCGATCATACGCCAACATCCGTCAGGGGTCGTTGTCGCCGGGTTCGTGGCCTGCATGAATCGTGTACACGGTCGGAGGGACAGAGGGCTGTTTGTCCCTCCTTGCCTTCTCGTTGCCGAGAGCGTCCTGTGTCCCAGAAGACACCGCACGTGGCACCGGCGCAGACCGAGGCACGGTACCGCCGGAAATGCCCCAACGCGTGAATGAAATGTATCCGTCGAGTAGTTCGTCTTCGAGTTCCTCGTCGGTGAATGGCTTGCTCACCCGCTTGCGCAGCCGCTCAGACGCGCGCGCCTGCTCTTCTGGGTCGTCGACATTTAGCCGTCGGTACTCCCGACGCATGCCGAGACCGAGCCCGATAAAGCCCATGAGGGCGAAGAGCAGCCATTGCAGGGTGTAAGAGTAGTTGGTGCCGATATCTTCGGTCGGAATGGTCGTTTGGATGGGCGCGAGTCCCGCTTCCGCGGAGGGAGACTGGCGCTCAAGCACTCCGTATGCTCCGGTATAGAGATCTCCGACGATCTTCGTCTGGACTGCGGATAAAGTGATCGACTGGATCTGATTTCCCGCCGGAGTTCCCGTTCCGCGTGGTGCTTCGCTCGGCCTCAGCCACACGACGACTTTCACTGTCCCCGACGCTGCCTGAGGTATCGAGTCGGGAGCCAGCGCGTCATCGGGGGATGGCGCCACCCAGCCCCGGTCGACCATGAACGAGGAGCCGTCGCTTAGTTGCAGAGGAGTGAGAATCTCGAAGCCGTTGTTGCCGCTGTTGGAGCGGTTGCGGACCATGAGCTCGTCGTCCGGGCGATATACCCCCGTGATGGTAACCCGTCGCCAGTTTTGGTTCGCATCGTAGAAGCGAAGAGTGGGTAGTGCCTCCTCTATCGGGACGGGGGTGGCAGAGAAGTTTGCGACGATTACGTCGTTGCGGGCTGACTTCTGCTGGCCGACATCGAGTTGCCAATTGGCGAGAAGTCCGCAGGCGATAGCGAAGATGATGGCCGCGGCGATGTATTCGAACCATCGCCATGTACGCAGGAATTGCCATCCAGTCAACCCTTCCGTGACTGTGTCGTATACGGCGACGGGGGCCCCTTGCCGCGCGCTTGGTGGGGTGAGCTCACCGGCTTGCCGAGGCTTGAGGTCGGTTCGGCGATGCGTATTCGTCGCCGGTCCTTCGATCATTTCTGCGCTGCCTGGTTTCTCGTTTGCCTGATGGCTATTGGTCTACCGCCGTGGTCGGTCGTGGGACTTAACCCTAACGCCCTCGGCTTTGATGATATCGAGTGTGTCAATGTAGCGGCCCATAGGGGCGCGCATAACGGGGCTCTCTTGGCTGAGTCCTTTGCGTGGTGACAGCGCCCAAAAGTTTGCGGTCTCGCTCGGCACCCGCCGGGAGCGCTGCGACGTTGCGACGAGATCGGCTCGACAGAGATCACTGACGCATGGGTGGGCTACGTCGGCAAGATTGGCTACGTTCGCGACCGACGCAGTCAACGTGCAGAAAAGGGGCGGGGACCCCGCCAAGCTGGCCGGGGTGCATCGCGTTGCTTCGCTGGCTAAACGGTGGCTGCTGTGCACTCACCAAAGAGCGGTGGACCATGTTGACCTCCCCAGCTATCCAAACGAATTTGTATTCCGGTCCGATCGTCAACCTTCGCGTAATCGCGGCCTCCTGTTCCTGCGTGCTTTTGGGCTTGCAGTTGGTCGCAACCCGGTTCGGTACAGTTGATCAGCCAGCGGAGTGCCCGGTCGACCACGCCGGTGCCGCCAGATCACACCGGCCACCCGCCCAGCCTCGCAGGCGTACGCGTTAATCGGCCCTGACGATACGAGAAAGAGGTCAAATCCGATTGTTTAGAGAACCCGAACCGGGGCAATTTGATCACAATGGACCGGGATTAGCGGTCGCGGTCGCGTTTGCGACGGGTGCTAAGTGCCGCAAGAATCAATCCAGCGAGTCCTAGACCAGAAGCGGCGAACTCGATTGTTTGGCCAGCGATCATGGCGGGTGTCTTTGTCGTGCTGAGTGGCACCTCCTGAATCATTGCTCCCGGTGTGAAAGTTGGCAGCTGGTCGATGGTGCTGCCGTCTGGGGCGATGATCGCCGAGGTGCCAACGGTTGACGTGTTCACGACGCTGCGACCGGTTTCGATGGCGCGCAGGCGTGCGATTGCGAGCTGTTGGACGCTTTCGTCGGTGCGCCCGAAGTCTGCGTTGTTCGTCGGTGCGAGGATGACGTTTGCTCCCCCGGCGATCATTTGTCGGATGAGGTTGTCGTCGACGATGTCGAAGCAGATGGCGAGTCCAGCGGCTACACCGTTGATATCGAAAACATTGTCGCGGGTACCGATTGCGTAATCGCGCGGGATGAGCGAGAACAGATCGGGGGCCAGCGGATACCAGAAGTCACGGTCGGGGATGTATTCAGCAAATGGCACTGGATGAATTTTGTCGTACTGGTCGACGGCACCCTCTCCGTTCTTCCAGAGCAGCAAGCTGTTGTAGATGCCGCTACCGTCGGATGTGATGGTGCCAGTGATCAGTGGCGCACCCATTCGCGCCGTCACCTGGTCGAGCGTTGCAGCGGACCGGCTGTTCGCCAGGGGGTTGATGTCGGAGGCGTTCTCCGGCCAGACGACCAGGTCCACGTCTTCGCCGTAGAGCGGTTCGGTGGCAGCAACATGGTCGTCGAGGATCTGGCCTGGCGTGTATTCGGCGAACAGTCCGGCATCGGCGTTGCCTTGCACTGCCGCGACTCGCATGGTTCCGGTCTCGACGATGGGAAAGGCGGGTATCGAAAGCATCAGCGCGATCAAGCCAATAGGTGCGCTGCTTCGGAGCATCCGGCGTCGGGAGGCTGGTTCTCGCGTCACCTGGATTACGAGGGCGCTGACCCACGCGATGAGGAACGACAAGCCGGATACGCCGACCCACGCGGCCACCTGTCCGAACGGGCTTTCCGATTGGGAGAAGGCGAGTCGTCCCCACGAGAAGCCCCCGTATGGCCAGTTGCTCGTGAGGTACTCACGGAGGGTCCACAGACCCGCGATGATCACGGGTGTCAGTGCGAGGCGGCCCCATGCGCCGGGGAACGCACGGTCGGTGAAGCGCCAGGCGAAGGCAATCAGCACGCAGCCCAGCGCGAAGAAGATCGCTTCCAGGCCGGCGAGGGCCAGCCACGGAACCGGCCCTAGGTAGATGGTGAGCCAGAGGATGTGGGTTCCCCAGAATGAGAAGCCTGCGAGCACGCCAACTCCAAACGCCCCCCACACCCGGCGACCGATAAGGGAGAAGAGGATGAGTGGGGTGCCGACAAAGATCAGCGGCCACCAGCCGGTGCCGGGGAACGCCAATGCGTTCAGCAAGCCTCCGAGTGCGGCGACGGGGGCGGCGAGCCACAGGGGAAGCCTGGTCCTGCTCGGTACAGTTCGTGCTAGTCGTTTCGCGGTTGAAGTGTGATCATTTAAGGTAAGCATGGACGCCCACCATTTCGGCTTCGCCGTGGTTGGGGTCGTGGCAGTAGGGGAGCCGCCGACCGGGGTTGTCTGCATCGATGTCGACGGTCAGGGTCCGACCGGACACAACGATTGAGGTGCCTTTGCGCGTTCCGCCGCCCGAGTATTAAAAGGTGTGACCATGCAAATGCATCTGAAGTCGGAGACGCGAACGTTGAGGTGGGGGTGCACGGAGTAAGGGCGAGCAGGGTCGCGCTGGACAGTCCGGCACCGGGAAGCATGCGCCGGCCCAGCTGAAACCCTTGGAGGGAGGGACGTGTCATTGTGGGGGATTCTCTCAGATTCGTGATTTGTGAGGTCAGATGGGGAGGACGAAGAGCTCAACACCGGCGACGAGTCGCGGCCGAGGAAATCGGGTGACCGGGCTGGCTATGCTACCGACGTAGGCGAGGTAGCCGGGGACTAGCGGCAGTACGCATCGGGATACGAAGGACACCTAGCCAGCCCACACCGCGCTCGGGACGGCCGAGAGAAGTTAGCCGCTCAGGACGATGTTGGCGAAGTTCTTACCCACCGGTGTGGGGTTCCTTCTTGACCGGGACTTTGGCGCGTTCTTCGGCCTCGATCCAGGCATAGATCTTTCACTCGTTTCGGTCGGCGTGAGTGATCGCGCGCATCAGGAAGGCCGACTCCAATAGTAGAGGCGACGGAGAAAACGGCGTTGAACGATAAGCTATCTATGTTCATTTCGGTTTTTGCCCGGCTATGATTGCGCCGACGATGAGCAGGATTGCCCCCATCGGGTATCCGGCGACAATGTCCAGCCAGAGCGCAGGCTGTTGTGGTCCGAATGCCTCGATATGCGCAAGCCAGTGAACGAGGGCGACGAGAGCGCCCGCGAGCATCAGCGACTGTCCAATGCGAACGAAGCGCCGCGTCCGCCAGTATTTCTTCCTCGCCAGCTCTTCCGCGCTCAGCGTTGGTTTAGCGGCCTCGGTAGCCGCGACTCCACGTGGGTGTTTCATTTTTCCTCCTAATGGGTTGATGTTGCTGGGATTACAGGCCGGAGTACGAGTGCAGGCCCTTGAAAAAGACGTTCACGATGCCGAAGTTGAACAGGACGGCGCTGAAACCGATGATCGCCAGCCACGCCGAGCGTGAGCCACGCCATCCGCGGGTCGCCCGCGCGTGAATGTACCCGGCGTAGATGACCCAAATGATGAAGGTCCAAACCTCCTTGGTATCCCAGCCCCAGTAGCGGCCCCACGACTGCTCGGCCCAGACCGACCCGGCCATGAGGGTGAAAGTCCAGAGGATGAAGCCGATGATGTTGAGCCGGTAGGCGAAGTTCTCAAGCGTCGCCGAGGACGGCAGCGTGGCCACGAAACGCAGCAGGGTCGCCTTCGTACCGGCGACGAGGGATTCCCGCCTGAACTGCAGCAGCTGCACGGTCGACAGGGCGAAGCCGAGCGCGAAGAAACCGGTGCCGAGCGAGGCAACGAACACGTGGATGACCAGCCACGCGGACTGGAGCGCCGGCGGCAACGGGGCGACCTCGACGTAGTATCTAAGTGCGGCGATCCCCAGCAGGATCAGCACCAGTCCGGTAACGAAGGTGCCGAGGAAACGCAGGTCAGCCCTGGAGAGCACGATCAGGAACACCGTCATAATGAGCAGCGTTCCAGTCATCGCGAACTCGTACATGTTCGCCCAGGGCACGCGCTCCGCGGCGATACCGCGTAAAACGGTTGCGGCCAGGTGCAGGGCCCAGGCGAGAAGGGTGAGCGAGACCCCGACGCGAAGGCTAGCCGACCGGCCGTAAGGGGTGGCGGCGTCGTTGGTAATGCGCGCGCTGATCCGGGTCAGGGTGGTCGTGCCGCCGGATAGCGCCGCGCCGGAGCCTGCGGATTCGGCCGCGAGTTGCGCGGCGCCCTGTGCGTCGCCGACTGCCGAGGAGCGCCTGGCCAAGTCGATCGAGAAGGCGATGAAGGCGAGCGCGTATAGGCCCATGGCTGAGTACAGGCTCAGGATTGAGAACTCATTAAGATTCATTGGATATGCCTCTAATTCTGTTCGGTTGTCGGGGCGGACGACGTGACGGGTGCCAGCGCTGCCGTTCTCGGTGCTCGCGCTGCTGGGGGGACGAGCGTCCCGGGGACCGCCGCGATCGCGCGCAGCAGCAGGAACAGCACCGTGCGCATGCTCGTGAGCTGACGCCAGAACCAGCGCACCCAACCGACAAAGCCGAGCGGCGGCTGGGTGACGCCATCAGCGAACGCGGCCGGGCGGGAACCGTAATGATCAAGTGGACGCGACACTACAAGCCCTGCGCGATCATGGTTGGTCCTCGGACCGCGCGGAGGGAACGCCCCCTGCGGGGTCGGCCTCGACGGGCGGCTGACCGGCCTCCGCGTTCTCCGCCGACCATTCCCGACCGGGCAGGTACGGGCTGATCTCCAGTTCTTGGTGGCGGCGTGACTGGACAATGATCAGGACCAGGCCGATAGCCGCGACGAGCGCCGCGGTGATGATGTTAATCTTCACGCCGAGCAGCTGGAACTCCGTCGGATCTAGCCGGAGGGCTTCGAGCCACGTACGACCAGTGCCGTAGATGACCAGGTAGAGGCCGAGCGCCTTCCCCCAGCGCAGATCGAAGCGGCGGTCCACGAGCAGAATCACGGCGACGCCGGCGAGGTTCCACAGCATCTCGTAGAGGAACAGCGGATGGAAGAGAGTGTCCGCAGGGAGCCCAATGGGGAACGCCGGGTTAGACGGGTCGATCTCCAGGCCCCAGGGGAGCGTGGTCGGGCCGCCGAAAAGTTCCTGGTTGAAATAGTTGCCGAGTCGCCCTAGGGCCTGAGCGAGCAGCATCCCGGGTGCCAGCGCGTCGGCGAAGGACAGAAAACGCAACCCCGCCCTCCGGCAGGCGATGTACGCGCCGATGCTCCCGAACAGCACGGCGCCGAAGATCGCTAGGCCACCTTCCCACACATAGAAGATCTTCCAGAGGTCAGCGCCGACGAAGAAGTAGTCGTTCGGGTGGGTGGCAACGTGGTAGAGCCGTCCACCGACGATGCCGAATGGCACGGTCCAGAGGGCGATGTCAAGGACGAGGCCCGGTTGCCCACCGCGTCGGCTGAGCCGGCTTGAGGTGAGGGCGATGGCCGCCGCGATGCCGCTAAGAATGAACAGCGCGTAGAAGTGGACCCGGAACGGCCCTAGTTGGATGAAGCTGATGTCGGGGCTTGGGATGCTGGCGAGAAGGTTCATAGGCCGGGCACGCTTTCATGGGTTGGGTACGGGGAGACGGCGGGATCGCCGGACCGTGAAGGTTTCATTAGTCGTTCTCCTCGAGCGCGGTCTTGATCAGGGCATCGAGGATGCTCGCGTCGGAGATGCGTCTGAGCGCCCGCGCGGCGCCCCTCCCTCCGTTTCGACGACGAGGGGGTGGGCACCGCGTTGGGCGCGACCACCCCCTGAAGGCAAGCTGGACAGCACCGTTGTCGACGCCCCGGTCCTGGTATTTCGTCCATAGCGTTTGCAAAGCTGGGGCCGCGCGCGCGTTTTGCCGTGGGCCGTGTGTGTGGCTTCAGCGGCCATCAAAAAACACTCCGCCCTTGGCGCGAGGTGAAGTCGACCTACAGGGCGGTTGCGGTCGGGGCGTTGGTCATCTCCGAGGAGTTTCCCATGTCCATTCCGCCCATCCCGGACGTTCCGCCGCATGCGCTGAGCGTGATCACTGTCGCCACGGCGGCGGTTGCGAGAAAATAGGTGCGTGTTCTAAGCATTGTTGTTCCATTCATTGTCCAACGTTCAAGAAACCGGGCGGCCGTGTGGCACGGCGATGCCACGCAGCTGATGATGATGCTGCTGCGTGCGCTGGGTTTCGGTCTAAACGCGACTGATGGAAAGGAGAGTCAGACTGGGCCGGTGCAGGTGCAGCGGTATCTCACGGAAGGAGTCAACTACGAAACCGCCAGCGTCGAGCAGACGGCGGTACACCGCGGGCGGTCGGGCCAGGAAGACTACAGTTGCAAGGATGAGCAGAGCGACGCAGACCATCCCCATGATCACGCAGCCGACGAGGAGGCGGTTGTCGACGGTGTGTGAGCCGCCATCGACGTAAGGAGTAATGAGCGCAACACTTCCTGTTGCAGGTTCGGCTGGAACACTCTCATTATGTGCGGACACGATCGAGACCGGACCACTCGTTTCATCGCCGGCGGCTGCCGAGTGCAATGCCAGCAGACCGAGCACTATCGCAGTCATGGTTAACACTGCAACCATCGTGGAGCGGATGACATGCCGTCGGGGACGGTAAACAACCAGGTTGGCGTTCAGATTCATGTCACCTCCACTAAGAATTCCCGTTGAACCGAAGGCGCTCAACGCACCCCTTTCTAGACTACCGGAGGCCCGGCGCACCGCGCTTCGTCAGGGCGACCCCGAAACCGCCGCCGCACCCGCAGCCCGTCAGCGTTGGGTGCGGGTCACCCGCCCGAGTAGGCGCTCCAACGGCCCATTGCCCAGGAACGCCCGCCAGAAAGTGGCGAACAGCAGAGACACAATCGTCATCCCGATCAACAACGGCCATCCCGGGTACTCGACCGCACCGCCGGTCTCGTCGCGCAGGACCGCAAAGACCGCGAGGGTGATGATCTGAAGCGTGTACACGGTTAGTGCCATTGAGCCAGCGGCGCCGACCGGCGCCAAAACGGCTCGGATACCGGTGCCAACACGCGCACGTTCCGGTGACGTCAACCACAGTAACCCGCCGATGAGCGCGACCACGAAACCACCGGAACCCAGAACTTCGGCGGTTGAACCGGAATGCGCTTCCGCGGTGATGCCGGGCAGCAGTAGCGCGGCACCGTAACCCAGCACCGCCGAGATGGTCCCGGCTGCGACCATCCACAGTTGAGTTTTCGCTCCGCCCAAGCCTGATCGGGCCGAGATTAGGCCAACCAGCAAAAACGGCAGCCAAATTAGCACCGGGTAATAGCCTGTAAGGAGGTAGTACTGAGCGAAATACGCTAAGAACCCCGCGGTTGGATCGGCCTCGCCGACGCCGAACGCCGGTGCGGCCACCGCCAGTACCGCAGCGACCAGTCCGAGAACCCACCGGGGAAGGAACAGCACCGGTGTCAGGAACAGGAACATGATCGCGTAGTAGTCGAGAATCACGGCGACTTCACTGCCCAAGCTGCCCAGAGTGACGCCGAGCAGGAACAATACCAGCGCACGCATTGCGATGCTCGCGACGCGATCCGCCCGGTGTCCGGGCTCCGTTTTTCGTTCCGAACCGGTCATGATTCCCAGAGAAATACCGGCGAGGGTCGCGAAAAGGATCGACGACCGGCCATCGACGAGCAGTTCGGATTCGTCGGCCCGAGGAATTGCGTGTGCGACCAACATGCCGATGATCGCTAAACCGCGCGCAATGTCAACACCGACGATACGCCGCCCCCCGGCAGACGCCAGCCCAGCAGCGGCGGCGATGCCATCGCGACTTTCGGCAATGACTTCTCGGCGACCCATGACCACAGTGAACCTCCGCCCGATTTACACAACCGGATTGGTGTACTCACATAGTCCGGCGGCTCAACGAAGGTAGCGCTGACCGATTATCGAGCATACCGTCGGGTGCTGTGACTTACCCGTCTGGAGTGCAAGCCGTACAATCGTTCCAATTAAAGACCTCTCACTCTTTGACGCCTCCGCCGTCATCGTCGTGCTCATGGTGTGGAAGACGTGAAGCCTGACTCAGCAGGCCAGCGCAACCATAACCTGACTCGGCGCAAGAGCGATCCGCCCCGCATTTGCCCTCCGGCTGCACCAGATATATTGCTTTCCAACGGTCTGAATCAGCGAGTTTCTCATAGGCCACTGACAAAGCTGTGAGTCTTGGGGTGGCTGGTCCGGGACTGGCTGGCAGAGTTGTTGGTCGCTCCGCCGTGGTCGTGACTCATGACAAAACTGGCCCCTCGCGGGTGCCACTGTTCGTACCCTCACAGATGTGTTCGCAGGTGGCAGCGAGTAAGGCTTGGTATTGCAGGGTGAGATTTTGTTCGGTGGCGGAGGAGCGGGGCTAGCCGATGAGCATGAGCGTCTTTCAGAACTTAGGAGGTCGTGGTCGTGCGATGATGTGAGGACTTTATTCTCGAAACTATTTCTGAGAATCAGGTTTCACGAGTTCCCTCCGGGGCTACCCTCAAAGAAGAAATAGGCCGTGTTGCTCCTACTATTTGAAACCGGCGTTGTCTAGCGCCAGCATGAAGGATTTGAGAATGGCAGCACTGAGTGGCTTTACAAAGACCAACCTGGATGAGCAAGGATTTGGAGGTCTCGATGATGAAGCCAAGTCCTGTTACGCACGGCCCCTGCGATTCACACCGGCCGTGGGCACTGTCTTAATCGTTGTTGGATTGGCTTTGCAGTCGCCTATTTTTCTTGGAGTGGGAGCAATCGTCCCTCTCACCGGGGCGCTGTTCCCCCGTGGCATGATTCTTGATCTGGTTTACAACTTGGGCGTTCGCCATGTTTTTGGTGCTCCGGCGCTTCCCCCGACACCGAGTCCACGACGGTTTTCCTACCTACTGTCCACCGTGCTCATTGCGGGTTCGGCCGTGTCCTTCTTTTACGGATTATCAGCGCTGGGATTTGTGCTGGGAGGAATGGTCGCCCTCGGAGGAACAATCCTCACCACAACCCATTGGTGTCTCGGATCGTGGTTTTACAGACTAATTTTCGCTCATCGAGGGGCAAAATAAGAGCACGACTACGCAGCAGAATCGCACAGCGACCCTGAGTTCCGTCAGCTTATCGCCTCGCCGCGAACACACGTTGGCGTACGTTCATTCAGATGAAAGTGCGCAATTCGCCTCGGCCCTCCATCGGTGGGCGAGATCAATCGCGATGGCGAGGCAGGTGGGGTCATGCACCTCACCGAATACAACCCTAAATCGAGAGGTCATCGAGTTTCATGCGTCGTTGAACTGATCGAGAGCCAAACCGCTGGCGTGAGCCGTCGTGCGTGTATTCGTGGTGTGGGCCTCCATGAGTGTCGAGTGCCGGTCCGCGATCGCGGTCACGGCAGCTACAAGCCCTGGGTCTTCGCCACGGGCCAGACCTGCATATTCGAGACGTAACGTACCGTCAGACTGCGGCACCGCCTTCACCCAGACGCGGCGTCGGGGCACAGACAGCCCGGTGAGCAAGCCAAGCATGACCAAAATCGCGAAGACCAGCACCCAAGCCTGAGTGGGATCACGCTGAATATCGAACGAGGCAAACCGCGGGACCGAATTGGAAAGGTCGCCATTGGGCGCAGTGGGATCCGCATTATTAAACGTCACAGTGCCGAGTCCCTTGGGCAAGTCTAGGGTTTCCCCGGGCAGGAGTTCGAGCGTCTCGACGCCGGTCTGGCCGCCGGTCAGTTGGGTCATATTGTCGGTGTTGAGAGAATAGACAGATGTCGGCACCCCCTCGTCGAGTCCAAGGTCACCGGTGTAAACGTTCAGCGTGAGCATCGGGTAGACGAGGTCCGGATAGGACGAGAAAAATGCGCCTGAACGTGCCGTTTCTTGCGTGGGGTAGAAGAAACCGATCATGCCGAGCTGTTCAGGGAGGCCATCGGGTACTTTGACAACGCCAAGGGAGGTGAGGTTCGCATCTTGCGGCAAGAACGGGATCTTATCGGTGAAGACAGGTGTACCGTCGGCATTCGATACGGTGATCGATGGCGCATATCCATTCCCCAGGAGGAAAACGTCTGTGCCGCCACTCCGCAACGGACCGTTCACCTTCACTTGGTCAGTTCCGCGTTCTTCGCCCCGAGGGGTGAGGGTCACATCGGCCGTATAGTCCACGGGCTGGCCCAAAGCGGCGGTGTTCTGGTCGTCGTAAATTACGGAGAATTCGTCGAGGGTGAGCGTGTAGGGGTCCAGGGTGGCGTCATCGAAGAAACGCCCCGGGTTGAAGGAATCGTAAGCGAGAAGAGTGTTGGTGAAGGTTTGCCCTTCCACGAGAACGCGCTGGCCAGCGAATCCAAAGCCGCCGCCGAAGCCAGCGACCACGAGAAGGCCTACGAGTGCAGAGTGAAATACGAGGTTGCCGGTTTCTCGGGTGTAACCGCGCTCTGCGGACACGGACAAACTACCGCCCTCGCCATAGAGAGCAACGCGGTAGCCATTAGATTTCAGCAGGGAACGGGCCGACGTTATCGCGGTGGCACTCTCTGTTCCGACGGGAGCTACGCGCGTAGTGAAGCCGGCCAGGCGCGCCAGCCGAGCCGGGGTGGCGGGTGGTGTGGCGCGCAATGCCGTGAGGTGGTGGCGAGTGCGCGGAATAATACAGCCGATGAGCGACACGAACAGCAGCAGGTAGATCGCTGAGAACCAGGCGGAGGAATACACGTCGAATGCCTGAATATTGTCGAGGAACGACGCTAGCTCAGGGTGATCGGTGAAGTATTGAGTGACCCCATTCGGGTCGGCGGAGCGTTGCGGTACCAGCGATCCGGGTACCGCAGCAATGGCGAGCAGGAGAAGTAAAAAGAGGGCAGTCCGCATGCTGGTGAGCTGCCGCCACCCGAAACGCAGCCAGCCAGCAAGGCCGAGCGTGGGCTGCACGACACCGGTGGTATCCGCCGGGTGAGAATCGATATGGTCAGATGGCCGTGACAAAGTTACCCATCACCCCTTGGAGGTCGAGGAGCCACACGTTCCATAGGCCGCTTAGCATGAGCACTCCGATGATGATCAGCAGAACACCGCCGAAAAGGTTGATCGCCCGGGTGTGACGTTTCAGGAAAAGAACGGTGCCGGTCGCCCAGCTGAAGCCGACGGCGATCAGTAAAAAGGGGATGCCGAGACCGAGCGAGTAGAACAACGCAAGCAAGCCGCCCTGCCAGGGGGAGCCGGTCCCGAGACTGAGAGAATTGATAGCGGTCAAGGTCGGGCTCGTGCACGGTGTCCATCCCACGGCGAAGACTGCGCCGAGCACCGGTGCGCCGGCGAGGCCCATCTTCGGGCGCCATGAGGATTTGACGCTGCGTTGCAGCGCTCCGAACTGCCCTACAAAAACGAGCCCGAGTAAAATGACGACGACTCCGGCGATGCGGGTGACGAGGTCACGATATTGATTCAGCCAGAACCCTGCTGCACCGAATACGACTCCGGTCAACACGAAGATGACGGTGAAACCGAGAATAAACAGACCGACCCCGACGAGTAACCGGTATCGGCCGCGCCGGTGGCGCGTCGATGCCGTGGCGCTCGCATCGGAGAAGCCGCCGATATAGGCGAGATACCCGGGCACCAGGGGCAGAATGCACGGCGAGGCGAAGGACACCAACCCAGCGAGTAACGCAATGGGAATCGCAAAGTAAAGTTCGCCGCTAAAGACGATCGCACCGAACGGATTTTCCACGCTTAGGAGCCTTCAGCAACCGTGTCGATGATCAATGTTTCCAAGATTGAGGCCTCGGGAATCTTGCCGAGAATGCGTGCAGCTATCCGACCCTCCGCATCGAGTACAAGAGTGGTTGGTACGGCGTTCGGGGGGATGCTGCCGCTAAATGCGAGCTGCATCGCGCCGTCGTCGACGTCAAGTACGGAAGGGTAAGCGATGTCATATGTGGCATTGAAGGCGAGAGCATTGGGCGCTTGGTCGCGCACGTTCACGCCGAGAAACTCCGCTCCCTGGCCCGTGAACTGTGCGTTGAGGGTTTTCAGGTCACCGGCTTCGGCACGGCATGGAGCACAGCTGGCGTACCAAAAATTCACGATGAGGACCTCGCCGCGGTAGTCGCCGGAGGTGACGGTCTCTCCTGTCTCAATTGAGCCTTTGAACTCAACAGGGTCGCCTCGCTCGGCGACCGCAATTTCGGTCACACTGCCGTCGCCCGCTATGTAGCCCTTATTGCTACCCTCGCGATATTGGTCGGCAAGCGGGTCGGAAGCGCAGCCGGCCAAAAAAAACATAGCGGCGGTGACCACGACGACGGTGTATCCGGTGCGGCTCATGCGGTGGGCTGCGATGCGTCGCATGCTCATCGGATGCCCACGCGCGGTCCGCCGCCCCGCGCAACACTCGAGCCTGTCTCGTGCGTGCTGCACACCGAGGTGGGCAAAGATACTGCGTTCGACACAGATAGCGCCGAAGTAGCGCGGTGGGGCAGTGTGAATCTAGCCAAGAGTGACTCCTCGTGCGCTCATGAATGATTGCGGATTGACGCGTGCGCCATTTTCCAGTGTTTCAAAGTGCAGGTGGCATCCAGTGGACGCACCGGTCTTGCCCACGAGGGCTATGGTCGCTCCGGCCGATACCTGTTGCCCTTGACTGACCAGGATGGAGCTGTTGTGTGCGTAACCGGTTCGCGTGCCGTCGCCGTGGTCGATGAGTACCCAATTTCCGTAGGATCCGAGCCAACCGGCGTAGACGACGGTCCCGCTGTAGACGGCGTAGACGCCTTGACCGCACCCGGCGGCGATATCGGTCCCGTAGTGGAATGCTCCGACACCGGCCACTGGTTTGTTGGGCCTCGGCCCGTAGGCGGAACTGATCCAGCCCGAGACCGGCGACGACCAGCCCTGGCCGTTGGGCGTGCTGCTTCCGCTCCCTGCCGCCGGCCTGCCTGCTGCTGCCGCAGCTGCTGCCGCAGCGGCTTGGGCCGCCCGAGCCTCTGCCGCAGCGGCTTCAGCTGCGCGGCGAATCTCTTCTCCTGCGGCGTAGTCCGCTTCGGTCGCAGCGCGGTCCTCGATGAGAACGGCGAGTTGTGCTTGCAGCGTTCCGGCGACTTGCTGTTGGTTGGCAAGTGCTGTTTCCACGCGGGCGCTGGAGGCCACCGCGTCAGTCAGCGCCGTTTCGGCTTCCTTCGCCAAATCTCCCAGCACCTCTCGGGCAACCTCTGCCTGATCGGTCAACGACGTCGCGGAGTTTCGGTCGGCTGCTGCCGAGTCGTAGGCCCGGCTCATCCGCTCAGTCAGTTTGCTCATAGAGCCGAGCTGATCGAGCAGCTGGTCGGCCTCTCGGCCTTCCAAAAATAATGTCATTGAAAGATCACTGTTTCCGGAGCGGGCGAGCATCGCCGCAAAGCGACCGGCTTGTTCGCCCGATATAGCAGCGCTGGCTGTTGCCTCATCCGCCTGGGTCTGCAGATTTGTGGCTCGCAAAGTCGCCCCGTCAAACGCCATCTGCGCTGCCTCGTAGACAGCGGCGCGGCGTTCGGACTCTGCACGGGCAGCATCCACTTCAACGGTGAGTCCGGTGATGAGCGTGTTTAGCTCCGCAATTTGGGCTTGCTTGCCAGCCTCTGAAGAGCGGGTGCTCTCGACGTCGGACCATGACGGGTATTCCGCTGCCGTGGCCGAGCCTGCAACCCCCACTATGGCCAAGACCGCCACCATCGCGATGGCGGCCCGCGTGACGTACATGCCAGTTCTGCTCTTATCCAAGAGAAATCCCCTTTTCCATCATGAACGGCTCCGCGTCGATACGGATTCCGTCGATACGCGTTTCAAAGTGCACATGGCAACCGCTGGAGGCGCCCGTCGTACCGACGACCGCAATAATCTCGCCTGCGACGACCAACTGCCCGACGTCGACGAGGAGTTTGCTGTTGTGGGCATACCCGGTCTCGACGCCGTTCCCGTGGTCAATAAGGACCCAATTGCCATACGAGCCCTGATAGCCCGCGTCGACAATTTTTCCTCCGGTCGCCGCGAAAACGGGCCGGCCGCACGGAGCGGCAATATCGGTCCCGTTGTGGTACTCGCCGACACCATCAACGGGCTTGTTCGGTCGTGGACCAAAGGGGCTCGAAATCCTGCCGACAACGGGCAGCGCCCATCCTTGATCGCTCATCTGGATGGGCACGAGGCTGGACCACGCTCCGCTGCTCGCACTCTCCGTGTAAGACTTGGATTTCGCTGCCTCGGTGACGGTGAACCCGTCACGGTTAATTTTAACCGTGGCGGCACTGGAATTGCTGACACTTTGCAAGTTGTCGGTTTGGGTCGCCGGGGTGGGTGATGCCTGCCCCCTTTCCGGGTTCACGGCGAGAGCGGGCAGGGACGCACCAATGGCGAAGAGAACAATCATTGCCATTGCCCCGGCGGCAGAAGCTCGCTGTCGAATTGACGCTCGCTTCGGCGAGGGGTGTGTAGGCGCAGATGCGGTTGTGTTGAATCGGTTTTTGCCGAGGCGGTTTTCCAACGCACGCAGGTCGCGCCGCGACATGAAAGGCAGCGCACCAGCGACCAGAGGTGCCGTAGCAACGTGACCGGCGCTATCCACGTGGGCCCATAAACCGATGGGAGGGGAGCATCGAAAATTGTGCGGAATGCATGTAGAACGTCCTTGCAGGTGAATCAGCTTACGGAACAGTGATGAGCGGCAGATAAAACCGACGTCACCAACCTCGGGGGAAACGTCGTCTCCATTGAGCGCCGGTTACAGGGTGGCGAGGATGTCCTTCATGATGGCGATTTCATCGGTTTGGGTTGTCACGATGGTCGTGGCCATTGCCCGTGCGTCCGCGTTCTGACCGTCGTTCAACTCGGTCTGCGCCATGTCCACGGCTCCTTGGTGGTGAATGGTCATCTGCTCAAGGAACAGCTTGCTCGCCTCCACACCCGATGCATTCTGCAGAGCCGTCATATCGTCGGAGGACATAGTTCCGTCCATCCCCTCCATGCCGGACATGCCGTTCTCATCAGCGCCCCAAGCCGTGAGCCACTGTGTGAGTTGCGCGATTTCTGGTTCCTGAGCAGCCTTGATCTCGGTAGCGAGGTCAAGAACCGCCTGATCGATGCCGTGCTTCGCGAGGACGACGTCACTCATCCCAGCAGCACCCTGGTGGTGAGGAAGCATCCCCTGCGCAAAGACGATATCGGCTTCATTGTAGGAAGCGGATGCAGTCGGGGCGTCAGTCGTCCCGGCGTCATTGCCCATGTCCATGCCGGCCATTCCGCCGGAGCATGCGCTCAGAGTGAGCGCTGTCGCCAATGCTGCCGTGGCAAGGAAAAATTTTCGTACGCTAAGCATCGTTCATCCATTCATTGTCAAACGTTTCTAAACCGAAGGGCCGTCGTGCACGGCAAAGCCACGCAACCAAGTCTTGGCGCGTGGGCAGCGTTTCGGTTCAGATACGACTAATAGAAAGAACGAGCAGGTTCGGCCGGTAAATGTGGAGGGGAGCCTCGCGGACGGCCACGCCAATGCGACCGCCTGCGTCGAGGAGTCGCCGATACAAAGCTGGCCGCCGATTCAAGACGATCGACGCAACAAAAATGAGTAGGAGAGCGCATGCCATCGCGAGGAGGGCGCAGTTCAACAAGCCGTCCTGGCTGCCCGAAGATATCAACACGGCCGCATGAGCCACCATAGCTACGGCGGTCACACTCGCAGTTTCGTCAGCTGAATTAGCCGCAGCGATAGACATAACGGCCGGGGGGTTCGTGACAGACCCAGGATATTCAGAATGGATGGCAAAAGTACCCACGAGCACCACGGCTAAAGCAAATAACGCCACAATCGCTGAAAAGCTGACGGGCGCAACCGTTCGGCGCGCCGTGCGATCCGACGTCATGTCACCTCCGCTATTGCAACCAGACAGCACGTCAAACGGCTGAAGCCTTCTTAAAGGATAGACCAATGGCTGCACTGAAACCTGAAAACGAATTGAATGGTTCCCGCACGCGCTGAAACCTGACCGCAAATGCCCCGCACGGTCTCGGCCGCAACCATTCCCGTGAGCTGATGTTAGGAGCGAACCAAGCGCGCTATTGCTTGAGAAGCTTCCTGTATTTTGAGGTTCGCCTCGGGGCCACCAGCCGACGCTGCCTCCAGTACGCAATGATTCAAGTGGTCGCCAAGGAGACTCAAGGCGACGGATTGGAGCGCACTCGTCATCGCCGATATTTGCGTGAGGATGTCGATGCAGTATTTCTCTTCCGCGACCATTCCCTGAATGCCCCGAGCCTGTCCCTCGAGGCGCCGCAGACGCTTCAGGTAGTCGCCCTTGTTGGAGATATAGCCGTTAGGGCCGCTGGGCGTGCCGCCTGCAGCCTCCGTGATTTCACTCCTGGCCATTCCCTTTCCTCTCGTCTGGATGCCTCATGTGCGCGCGAGGGTATCCTCCCAATAATTTCCCTGCGAGTATACCCCCCAGTGGTATTATTGGACAGGGTGGTTCCACGACGCATCTGATGTCGCCATAAAAGGAATCTTGACAGATACCCCCATGGGGTATAAATTCTAATTACCCCCAGGGGGTACATGATCCTGGGTGCAAAGTGAAACCGCTGTGGAACGAAAGGGACATTTACCATGTGCAACACGAACACGAACACGAATGACCTCGGCCTGACCGACGCCTCCTGCTCCTGTGGAACCCATGCTCATGAATCTGCGGGTGCGGCTTCTGCCGACGTTGGATTGATGACGCGCACGTACGAAGTATCAGGGATGACCTGCGGGCACTGCGTGTCTAGCGTGACCGCAGAGGTCAGCCGACTGAGTGGAGTCAAGAGCGTTGATGTTCAGCTCGTCGTGGGTGGAGCGTCGCGAGTTACTGTCTCCAGTACCGACGCTCTGGATCGCGCGGCAGTAGCCGCAGCGATCGATGAGGCGGGCTACGACTTGGCGTCTGACTAGACAGGCGATGCTGAAATGACTGGAGCGGTGTCGATGAGTGGTGAGCAGGTTGTACTCGACGTTGGTGGGATGACGTGCGCGTCGTGCGCGGCGCGGATTGAGAAGAAGCTCAATCGGATGCCTGGTGTCGAGGCTTCGGTGAACTACTCGACCGAGAAGGCGAGTGTGTTCGTGCCGAAGGGCACGAGTATCACGGACGCGATCGCGACAATCGAGGCGACCGGATACACGGCTGCGCTCCCTCGACCGGTCGTCAGTGACGAGCCGCATTCCGAGGAGCCCACGGACGCTGATCGTGAGGTGTCGAGCCTTCGACGGAGACTGGTGATCTCCGCGGTACTCGCGGTTCCAGTCGCAGCCATGTCGATGATTCCCGTACTGCAGTTCACCAACTGGCAGTGGCTCGCCCTCACTCTGGCAGCGCCCGTAGCCGTTTGGGGTGCGTGGCCCTTTCACCGCGCGGCATGGATCAATGCCCGTCACGGAGCGGCAACGATGGACACTCTGATCAGCGTGGGGGTGCTGGCCGCCTTGGGTTGGTCGCTTTACGCTTTGTTCTTCGGCACAGCCGGTATGGCCGGAATGACGATGTCCTTCACGTTTTCGGTCTCGCCGAGAGGCGCGGCAGATGAAATCTATCTAGAAGTCGCCTCCGCGGTCACTGTATTCCTATTGTCTGGGCGCTATTTCGAGGCTCGCGCGAAGAAACGATCCGGTGCAGCTTTGAAAGCTCTGCTGGAGCTCGGAGCGAAAGAAACCACGGTGCTGCGCGACGGGGTGGAAACCCTCATCCCGACTTCGTTACTCGTCGTCGGCGACCGGTTCGTCGTGCGCCCGGGGGAGAAGATCGCAACCGATGGCGAGATCGTCGAAGGCAATTCGGCAGTGGATGCCAGCATGCTCACCGGCGAGGCCGTTCCCGTTGAGGTCGGACCCGGCGACACGGTCGTGGGTGCAACCCTGAATTCCGGCGGACGCCTCGTCGTGCGGGTAACCAAGGTTGGCGCGGACACAGAGCTCGCCCAGATGGGGCGACTCGTCGAGCAAGCACAGACAGGCAAAGCCGAAGTGCAGCGGCTGGCCGATCGGGTATCAGCCATCTTTGTTCCCGTTGTGATCGGGTTGTCACTGGCCACATTCGCGGTCTGGCTTTTCATCGGCGCGGGGCCGGAGATGGCTTTCACTGCCGCCGTAGCAACGTTGATCATCGCGTGCCCGTGTGCGCTTGGGCTTGCAACCCCGACCGCGCTAATGGTGGGCACCGGACGTGGCGCGCAACTGGGCATCCTGATCAAAGGACCGCAAATTCTGGAGTCAACGCGCCGCGTTGACACGATCGTGCTCGACAAGACCGGAACCGTGACAACAGGCCGGATGACGCTGGTTGCCTCCGTACCTATTGTCGGCGTGAGCGATGAGGAGCTCCTCCGTCTCGCCGGAGCGGCGGAGAACGGTTCGGAACACCCCATCGCCGCAGCAATTGTTACCGGTGCCAGGGAACGCTTTGGATCGCTTCCCCAGCCGGAATCTTTCGCTTCCGCGCAGGGGCTCGGCGTGCAAGCCGTCATCGACGGAAAGCTTGTACTCGTCGGACGTCCGCGCTGGCTCGCTGAGCACTGGAGTATCGTCCTCCCGAATGAGCTCGAGACGGCACTTACCGCTTTCGAGGAGCAGGGGCAGACCGCGGTCGCGGTCGCTTGGGACGGAGAAGCGCGAGGCGTACTAGCCGTATCCGACGTGGTGAAAGCCACCAGTGCCGCCGCAATCGAGCACTTCCGGCAACTCGGCCTACGACCGGTACTTCTCACCGGCGACAACGCCCGGGTAGCACAGGCCGTAGCGACTGCGGTTGGCATCACCGATGTCAGGGCCGACGTACTCCCGGCCGAGAAGGCCGAAGTCATCCGGGCACTTCAAGCAGATGGCCGAGTCGTTGCCATGGTCGGAGACGGGGTGAACGATGCCGTGGCATTGGCTACCGCCGATCTGGGCATTGCGATGGGCACCGGAACAGATGTCGCCATCGAAGCAAGCGACCTGACCCTGGTCAGAAGCGACCTCCTAGCAGCAGCGGATGCCATTCGTTTGTCTCGACGCACACTGGCCACAATCAAGGGCAACCTGTTCTGGGCCTTCGCCTACAACGTCGCCGCAATCCCGCTCGCGATGCTGGGCCTGCTCAACCCGTTGATCGCCGGCGCCGCCATGGCCCTGTCATCAGTCTTCGTGGTCAGCAACAGCCTCAGGCTGCGCAGATTCGCAGCCCTAAACGGGGCCGCAGTTGTGTCAAGCAAACGCCCTCAAAGTGCCCGGGATCTTGCGTCGGTCGTTTGATTCGATCCTCTCAGGCGGGATCGCCGACCATCGGGTACTCTGTGCGGGGATGAGATCGGCGTGACTTCAACCGAAACCTGAGGAGGAGGTGACATGATTCTTAACGGCACCGCGATTGCGGACCACTCCCGGAAGCATGTCCTCCTCTCGACGATCGTTGCAATTCTGGCCATGGCCGCAATGTTGCTCGGCGTACTCGCCAGGCACTCGATGAACGTCGGGAGGGGGATCAGCGGCATACTTTCCGGCTGCATCGACACTTGCCGATGTGCTCAGCAGCGCGAATACATCAGTAACTGGTGGCCCGAATTTCGCCTTCGAGAGAGGATTTGATCTGGCTCATCACGCGGTGTTCGCAGCGGCACTGGTCGGCATTATGCTTCGCCCCGATCGTGGCACCGCACACCAAACCGCGACAGTGAGCTGAGACGACACCGGCTTGGGGAACCGAGCCGACTGATGCGGTTGGCGATTTTCTTGAAGCATACACGCGGAGAGAGGGAACTTATTTGTCGATGGCGATGGCCAGTCCGGTGGCGGCGGATGCGTCCGTGATGCCGCCAGCATCGGTCAGCGTGGTGAACCCGAGGTTGGCCATGCGGGTGGCTGCTGCAGCCGATCGGTTTCCGGTGGCGCAGTAGATGATGTAGTCCCCGTCGATTGGCAGCGCCGCGATCAGAGTGTCGAAGTCCGGGGATTGCACGTCAATATTGATGGCGTCCTGAAGGTGTCCACCGACATACTCTGGTGCGGTGCGCACATCGATGATGACCGTACTGGAGGTGACAGCGATGGAGGGCGCCGGCGCGGGGCTCGCGCAGGCGGCCATGCTGAGCAGTGCCGCCACGGCGATTGTGATGCCGGTGAGTGCTTTCTTCATGGCTGGGTATCCTGACCGGTGCGTGCAGTGGGTGGCAGTGTGATCGGCTCTGGGGTGACTTTCCGGGAGCGCGGGAACAAGGGCGTGCAGGTAGTGCAGACCTCACCCTCAGCGGACTCTGACGATTCGCGGCGGGTGGTGGCTCGGCGTTCGCTTACCAGTCGTTCGCGCAGGGCCCAGATCAACAGGGCGAGCGCAGCGGCGGCCAGAACCGGGCGCGCAGCACCGCTCACTATCGGGTCTAGGGAGCGCACTTCGGTGGTCAGATACAGCGCTATCAGACCCAGAGCTGGCCACCGTGTGTCGCAGAGAGTTGCGTCGGCGCCGATGGGGGTGCCGATATAACTGGCAACGATCAAGCCGATCAAGCTGGCTCCGAGTGCGGTGGCCGCGACCGTCCACCAGAGGGCACCGTCTGCGTTGTCCGCCCGGGGCGCGTAGCCCGTTACAAAAGCCATGAACGCGGCTGCGGCAACGGGGGCCGCGATTATCCAGCGTCGAGTCGACCAAGTTTGTAGGTCAGAGAACACGATCAAGGGTCTCTGTCGCGGCAGCGGTCCGAGCGGGAAGACCGCAAGAATTTTCTCGAGTCATGCGCGCATAGAGAGCCCAGCCGAGCAAGACGATGGATGCGGCGGCCAGATACGGCTGGACCGGCTCGAAGAATTGCATCGCCCCGGTTGTGCCGAGAGCGAGGAGAACCAATTTGTTGCAGACGGGGCATCCCACCGCGAAGAACGTTACCAGCCAACCGGCCATGCCCAATCGTCCGGCCGCCCTACTGGGCGGGGCACCTTCCGGGTGCGCCACATAGGTGGCGGTGACCATGCCCGTCAAGACCGCGCTGAGGATGAGCACCGGCCACGACCAGGCGGTCGGCGGGATCTGTCGCGAAAAGAATGGCGTGTCAATCAAGTCCGTCGGGATGGCAATGAAGACCACCGTAAATAGTGCTGTTGTCAGAGCAACCCACCAGCGGCGAGAGGGCCAGCTACGCAGGTCCCCGCCGAGGCCGGCCAGCTTGCCGCGCCAAGGGGCACGCCGTGGTGATTCGTCCCTGCGGGTGCGTTGGTCACGCATTCGAATAGCCCTCATTTACTTTTCATCGTGAAACGTTTGCTGTCATATTTGAATACACTGATACCCTAAGGGGTATCCTGGTCTTAGACAAAACCAGCCTCGCATCCGCCTACGAACAGGAGCACACCCTCATGGGGATCACCGAACCCGCGACCCACGCCAGCGACGACCTGCGCAAGACCCTCAACCGGCTCAAG